>JANMWM010000006.1:0-15736 GCA_031394005.1 Sphingomonas sp. | reverse complement strand
CGTCGCCCAGCGCCGCCAGATATTGCGACCCCAGGTTCGACGTCAGGATGATGATCGTGTTCGAAAAATCGACCGTGCGCCCTTGCCCGTCGGTCAGCCGCCCGTCGTCGAGAACCTGCAGCAACACGTTGAACACGTCGCCATGCGCCTTCTCGACCTCGTCGAACAGGATCACTTGGTAAGGCCGCCGCCGAACCGCCTCGGTCAGCACCCCGCCTTCCTCATAGCCGACATAGCCCGGCGGCGCCCCAATCAGTCGCGCGACCGCGTGCTTCTCCATATATTCCGACATGTCGATGCGCACCATCGCGCTTGCATCGTCGAACAGATATTCGGCCAGCGCCTTGGTCAGCTCGGTCTTGCCAACCCCCGTCGGCCCGAGAAACAGGAACGAGCCCAGCGGACGCCCAGGGTCCTGCAACCCAGCACGGGCGCGCCGAACCGCCGCGCTGACCGCCTTGACCGCCTGGTCCTGCCCGATCACGCGCTTGCCGATCAGCTGCTCCATCTGCAGCAATTTCTCGCGCTCGCCCGACAGCATCCGTTCGACCGGGATGCCCGTCCAGCGGCTGACCACCGCGGCAATATCCTGGTCGGTCACTTCCTCGCGAAGCATCGCGCCATTCGACGCCTGTTCGGCATCGGCCAGCTGCTTTTCCAGTCCCGGGATCCGCCCATATTGAATCTCGCCAGCCTTCGCCAAGTCGCCCGACCGCTGCGCCTGCTCCAGCTCGAGCCGCGCCGCATCGAGCGCCTCCTTGACCTTGGCCTCCCCCGCGATCTTCTCCTTCTCCGCCTGCCACCGCGTCGTCAGCGCCCCCGACTGTTCCTCCAGATCGGCCAGCTCCGCCTCGAGCTTGCCGAGCCGGTCCTTTGACGCGGCGTCGGTCTCCTTTTTCAGCGCCTCGCGCTCGATCTTAAGCTGCATGATCCGCCGATCGAGATTCTCGATCTCCTCGGGCTTGCTTTCAACCTCCATCCTGAGCCGCGACGCCGCCTCGTCCATCAAGTCGATCGCCTTGTCGGGCAGAAACCGGTCCGAAATATAGCGGTTCGACAACGTCGCTGCCGCAACCAGCGCCGCGTCGGTGATCCGCACCCCGTGGTGAAGCTCATACTTCTCCTTTAATCCGCGCAAGATCGAGATGGTATCGGGCACCGTCGGCTCGCCAACGAACACCGGCTGGAACCGTCGCTCGAGCGCCGCATCCTTTTCGACATGCTTGCGATACTCATCGAGCGTCGTTGCCCCGATCGCGTGGAGCTCACCCCGCGCCAGCGCCGGCTTGAGCAGGTTCGACGCATCCATCGCGCCCTCGCCCTTGCCCGCCCCGACCAACGTGTGCATCTCGTCGATGAACAGGATAATCTGGCCATTGGCCTGCTTGACCTCGTCGAGCACGCCCTTCAGCCGTTCCTCGAAATCGCCGCGATATTTCGCACCGGCGATCAGCGATCCCATGTCGAGCGACAGCAATTTGCGGTCCTTGAGTCCGTCCGGCACGTCGCCATTGGCGATGCGCAGCGCCAGCCCCTCGGCGATCGCCGTCTTGCCGACCCCAGGCTCGCCAATCAGCACCGGGTTATTCTTAGTCCGCCGCGCCAGCACCTGGATCGTCCGCCTGATCTCCTCGTCACGCCCGATCACCGGGTCGAGCTTGCCGTCGCGAGCTGCCTGCGTGAGGTCGCGAGAGAAGCGTTTCAGCGCATCATAACGGTCCTCGGAAGTCTGGCTGTCCGCTGTCCGACCCGCGCGCAATTTCTCGATCGCGGTGTTGAGCGCCTGCGGGGTTACCCCCGACTTGGCCAGTGCGGTCGCGACCTCGGTTCCCTTGGCCAGCAACATCGCCAGCAATAACCGCTCGACCGTCACGAATTGGTCGCCCGCCTTGCTCGCAATCTCCTGCGCCTGATCGATCAGCCGGATCGTATCGCCGTCCATCCCCGGGGCCTGGCTCGCCCCGCCTCCGGTCACCGCTGGCTGCTTTTCAACGAGCGCATCTACGGCGCGTTGCGCCGCCTTGGCATCCCCGCCCGCGGCCTTGAGCAACCCCGCCGCCATTCCCTGCTCGTCGTCGAGCAGCGCCTTGGCGAGATGCGCCGGCACGATCCGCTGGTGGTGCTCGCGCACCGCAATCGTCAGCGCCGCCTGCACGAATCCACGCGCGCGCTCGGTCAATTTCTCGAAATCCATCGAAGCCCTCCGTTGAAGACCAAGTTAGTGTGGCTTTCAAGCAACACAAGGGGGCGGGTTAATTCGCGCCTTTGTCGCGGCGGGCGACAGGCGTAGAGAAACCTAGTGTTCGATGTGCTCGATCCCCTCCTGCTCGCCCGCGCCCAGTTTGCGTTCACGGTGAGTTTCCACTTCATCTTCCCGGCCTTGTCGATCGGCCTGGCAAGCTACCTCCTCGTGCTCGAATCGCTGTGGCTGTGCACGGGCAAGGGCCTTTACGCCAACCTCTACCGCTACTGGCTGCGCATCTTCGCGGTCGCCTTCGGCATGGGGGTCGTCTCGGGTATCGTCATGTCCTACCAGTTCGGCACCAACTGGTCGGTCTATTCTTTCAAGACCGGCCCCGTGCTCGGCCCGCTGATGGCCTATGAAGTCCTCACCGCCTTCTTCCTCGAAGCGGGCTTCCTCGGGGTCATGCTGTTCGGGATGAACAAGGTCGGCAAGGGGCTTCACCTCTTCGCCACCACCATGGTTGCGCTCGGCACGCTCATTTCCGCGACCTGGATCATCAGCGCCAACAGCTGGATGCACACCCCCCAGGGCTTCGCGATCAACGCCAGGGGCCAGTTCGTCCCCGCTGGCTCGTGGCTGCCGATCATCTTCAACCCCAGCTTCCCGTACCGCCTGGTCCACACCGTGATCGCCGCCTATCTCACCACCGCGCTGGTCGTCGGCGCGGTCGGCGCGTGGCATTTGCTCAAGGACAAGGCGAACCCCGGCGCCCGGACAATGTTCTCGATGGCGATGTGGATGGCCGCGCTCGTCGCCCCCATCCAGATCGCCGCCGGTGACGCCCACGGTCTCAACACGCTCCATTACCAGCCCGCCAAGATCATGGCGATGGAAGGCCATTACCGCAGCGAACCTGGCCCCGCGCCGCTGATCCTGTTGGGCATCCCCAATCCGGCCGAACGCCGGATCAATTACGCGGTCGAGATTCCCAAGGCCGGATCCCTGATCCTTGCCCACGACCTCAACGCCCGTCTCCCCGGCCTCGACACCATCCCGGCCGACCGCCAGCCGCCGGTGGCGATCCTGTTCTGGTCGTTCCGCGTCATGGTCGGGCTCGGCTTCGCGATGCTCGGGCTCGGGCTGTGGAGCCTCGTCGCGCGCTGGCGCAAACGGCTCTACGACTCTCCCCTCCTCCACCGTGCGGCGATCGCGATGGGCCCGGCGGGGTTCGTCGCGGTCATCGCCGGCTGGATTACCACCGAGGTCGGGCGCCAGCCATGGACCGTCACTGGCCAGCTCCTCACCGCCCAGTCGCGCTCCCCCATTGCCGCGCCCGCGGTCGCGATCTCGCTGCTGGCGTTCGTGATCGTCTACTTCTTCGCCTTCGGGGCGGGCTTCTATTACCTCCTCAAGCTGATGGCCAAAGCGCCCGGAGCCGGCGAGGCCGAGCCCCCGCACACCCCCCAGCGCGCCGCGAGCACCACGCTGCCTCGGCGATGAGCCCGGCCACCGAGCCCGCATCATGATTGACCTCACCCTCATCTGGGCGACAATCATCGCCTTCGCGGTGTTTGCCTATGTCGTAATGGACGGGTTTGACCTCGGCATCGGCATTCTCTTCCCGACCTTCGCCGTCGGCGACGAGCGCAACCAGGCGATGAACTCGATCGCCCCGGTGTGGGACGGCAACGAGACTTGGCTCGTCATGGGCGGCGGCGGGCTGATGGCGGCCTTCCCGCTCGCCTATGCGATCATCCTGCCCGCGACCTATCCGCTCATCATCGCGATGCTGCTCGGCCTCGTCTTTCGCGGCGTCGCCTTCGAATTCCGCTGGCGCGACCCCCGCCACCGCCATTTCTGGGACCTCGCCTTCACTGCCGGCTCGACCATCGCCGCACTCGCGCAAGGCATCACATTGGGCGCCCTTCTCCAAGGCGTGCGCGTCGCCGACAACGCCTATGCCGGTGGCTGGCTCGACTGGCTCAGCCCGTTCAGCCTGTTGACCGGCGTATCCGTGGTGATCGGCTATGCCCTGCTCGGCGCCTGCTGGCTCGTCTGGCGGACCGAGGGCAGCGCGCGGGCCAACGCCCGCCGCCTCGCCTTCCGCCTCGCCATCGCCACCCTCGTCGCGCTCGCTGCGGTCAGCGCCGCGACTACGTTCCTCGCGTTTGACTATTACCGCCGCTGGCTGACCATGCCGACGATAGCGCTCGCCGCTCCCGTCCCAATGCTCGTCGCCGCCTCGGCGCTGCTGTTCTTCCGCACCCTCGACCGGCCGCGCGAGTGGCTCCCGTTCGTGCTCGCGCTAAGCTGGTTCCTGCTCGGCTTTGTCGGTCTCGCGATCAGCGTCTTTCCCTACATCGTCCCCCGCGCCGTCACCATCTGGGACGCCGCCGCCCCGCCCGCCAGTCAGTCGTTCATGCTGGTCGGTGCGGTGATCATCATTCCCGCCATCCTCGCCTACACCGGCTGGGCTTATTGGGTGTTCCGCGGCAAGGTCGGCACCCGCGGCTACCATTGAGTAATGGTCCCGGCCCATGGTGGCGACGACTTGGCTGGCTGGTTCTGCTGTGGACGCTGAGCGTCGCCGCGCTGGCGCTCGTCGCGGGGGTCATCCGCTGGGCGCTGCGGGCTTGATTGGTCCATCAGCTACCATTTTTACCGGGCCTTAATCACGCTTGTTTAACGCGCTTTCCATGAGCCCGAGCGCGCACCCTTGAATCCCGCGACCCTTCGGGACAGCGGGCGCCGGCGACTGCCGCCTAATCCGGTGGGGCGTGTCGACCGGCGCGCAGCGGTCGTCGTGCTAGGCTCTGTCTTCGCCTATGGCTTTGTCATGCAGCGGTTGAGCGGCGTTTCCGTCGGCTCCCTCATCGGCATCGTCATGATGTTCGAGCCAATCGCCGCGGCCGTCATCCTGTTCGTCGCGCTGGTCGCCACAACCGTCTGGATTGCCCGCCCCGACGTCCGCGATAATATCGAGTCCAGGCTGTTCTGGCTGCTCGTTGCGGGGTCGATGGCATGGCTGACCTTCCCCCTGTTCGGCATGTTCAAGCAGGTCGTCCTTCCGTTGCGCGGCTTCCTGTGAGACAGCAGCCTGGCACACATCGGCCGCCTGCTGCTCGGCGTGTCGCCTTGGCAGGTGACGCATTCGGTGTTCGGCTCACTCCGCGCGACCCGCTTCCTCGACTCGGTCTACAGCCTGTGGCTGATCCTGATCTTCGCCTTCCCGATGGTTGCCGCGGTGGCGTTCGGCGACCCGCGCGTGCGCTTCCGCCTGATCTTCAGCTGGTTTTCGGCATGGGTGGTGATCGGCACACTCGCCGCCTGGGTCTTTGCCTCCGCCGGGCCGATCTATTACAACTCGCTGGTCGGTCCTGATGCCAACTACGCCGCGCTCCAGTTGCGTCTTGCCGGGCTGGAGCGGCTCGCCACGGCCGACGGCCACCCACTCGCCGCGCTCGAGTTCCAGCCGATTCTGCTGAACGCCTTCCGCCTGCGCGACTATACCCCGGCGGGCGGCATCTCCGCGATGCCGTCGATGCACGTCGCGCTCGCGATCCTACTCGTGATCAGCGGCTTCCAGCGCAACCGCCTGTGGGGGATCGCGCTCACGACCTACGCGCTGCTGATCTGGATTGCCTCGATCCACTTCGGCTGGCACTATTTCGTCGATGGCCCCGTCGCCGCGCTGATGATGCTCAGCCTGTGGTGGGCCAGCGCTCCCCTCGCCGCGCGGCTTTACCCCGCGCCAGACGGCTCGCCAATCACCGCGGTGCACGGCGAGCTGTCGCCCTTGCCGTCGCCGCCCCACTTGCGAAATTTCTTCGAATCAACATGGAAACGCAGGCCCTTGTAGAAGCCCAGCCCGACGTCGAACCCGGTCCCGCGCCACAAATGGATCGCGCACAACGACCGGATCAGCCCCTCACGCCCGATCGGCCTCAACGGCACCAGGTCCATCGCATAAAGTAGGGCATGGGCACTCTCGGGCGCTCCGTGCGCGCAAGCGTTGAGCACGGGGTTGCGATAGACCGACACCGGCTCGACCGGCCCGATCACCGGCACAACATGCGCGCGGACATAGTCGAGCGTCTCGACGATATGCGGCCAGTGCTCGGGCGGCGGCACCTCGAACGGCCGCGCGCCGCATTTCTGCCAGTCGGTTGCGGTGCGCAGCAGCTGCCACGTCGGCACGATCCCCGCGACCGCGTGCTGGACAAGGAAAGCATAATAGGCCGCGACCGCCGGCGGCCGCGCCGGATCGGCCACCGTCCAGGCGCGATAGCCCGCCTCATCCTGCCCCGCGGTGATATATTCCGTCGCCGGGCCGACCACCGGCTGGGCGATCGCGGGCGCGGCCATCAGCAGCGAAAGGGCGGCGGACATGCGCATCGCGCCACTCTACACCCCGCGAACCGCTTGAAAAGATGGGCGTGCCCCGCCAATACCCTGGTTATGGAACGCCCGATCGACCTCACCCTCCCACACAGCCTCGGCAAGGACGTCGCGCGCCGGCGGCTCGCCGACAATATCCACAGGCTTGGCGACCACATCCCGGGCGGCGCCGCCGAAGTCACCCACACTTGGGTCGGCGACACGCTCAACCTGACTGTCTCCGCGATGGGCGCCGCGGTCAACGCGACGATCACCGTCGAGGATCGCCTCGTCCGCTGCCATATCATGCTGCCCGGAATGCTCGCCCTGTTCGCGCGCCCGATCGAGGCGATGCTCAAGGCCAAGGGCCCCCAACTGCTCGAGGATCATTCGAAAAAATGATGCCGGAGGACGGATGCGCCATTTCGCGGTGATCGGCTCGGGGCCGGCGGGCTTCTACACCGTCGAGGCGCTGGCCAAGGCCTATGGCGACACCGCCCGCATCGACCTGATCGACCGGCTTCCCGTCCCCTATGGCCTGATCCGCTTCGGCGTCGCCCCCGACCACCAGTCGATCAAGGCGGTCTCGCGCCGCTACGACAAGGTCGCCGAGGAAGATGCCGTGCGCTTCGTCGGCAACGTCGCGGTCGGACGGGATGTAACCATCGCCCAACTGCGCACTCTTTACGACGCGGTGATCCTCGCCACCGGCGCGCCGAGCGACCGCGGTCTCGGCATCCCCGGCGAGGAACTGACAGGCGTTATCGGCTCGGCGGCGTTCGTCGGCTGGTACAATGGCCACCCCGATTTCGCCGACCTCGCGCCACCGCTCGACGGTGACAGCGCGGCGATCATCGGCAACGGCAATGTTGCGCTCGACGTTGCGCGGATCCTGTCGAAGACCCGCGCCGAGTTCGCTGGATCGGACATTGTCGACCACGCCCTCGACGCGCTCGAGCAATCGGCGATCCGCACCATCACCCTGGTCGGTCGCCGCGGCCCGCACCAAATCGCGATGACTCCCAAGGAGTTGGGCGAGCTCGGCCACCTCGACGCCGTCGTCCCCCACACCGACCCGGCCGACTTCCCCGATGCGGAAGTCGACGCCGCCCTCGAACCTGGCGTGCGCAAATCGGTCGCCCACCTGCGCGACTTCGCGAAGCTCGACGCAGACAAACCCAAGCACATCAACTTCGACTTCTTCGCCAAACCAATCCGCATCGAGGGGGAGCATCGCGCGCAACGTGTGATCGTCGAGCGTACCCGCCTCGACGACACCGGCGCCAGCATCGGCACCGGCGAGACCTACGCCATCCCCGCCAGTGTGGTCGTCAGCTGCATCGGTTACCGCACCCCGCCGATCCCCGGCGTCCCCTATGACGAGGCCGGCGGCAAGTTCGCCAACGACCATGGCCTGGTCGAGGACGGGCTCTACGCCGTCGGCTGGGCGCGACGCGGTCCGTCGGGGACGATCGGCACCAACCGCCCCGATGGCTATGAAGTCGCCGACCGCATCGCGGCGGCACTTCCGCCCGGAAGCGATGGCGGCCGCACCGGCGGGAATGGCCTCGACGCTCTCCTCTTCGCCGCGGGGGTCCGCCCGACCAGTTTCGCCGACTGGCGAACGATCGAAGCCGCCGAAGTAGCCGCCGCGCGAGACGGCGCCCCGCGCGCGAAAATGGTCCGTCACGATGACTGGCTGAAGACGCTCGGCCACTAATCCTTGCGCTCGCCTTGGCCCCCCGCTAGAGACGCGATCGCCCTGCACCGGACCGCAAGTCCGGAGCCCGTGTCGGGGAGTAGCTCAGCCTGGTAGAGCACTGCCTTCGGGAGGCAGGGGCCGGAGGTTCGAATCCTCTCTCCCCGACCAATGATGCGCGCTTTCGCCACTAAGTGAATGAACACCGTCACTTAGTTGGCGGGAGGCGTTAAATGGTCGCGGACAGATTCGGGATTTTGTGCCCAAAATTGTGCCCAAGATTGTGCCCAAGATTGTGCACGCTTGGTCAGCTCAACGGCGGCAATCATGGCCGCTGACCTCGCCCTTCGTGGGCGGACCTGGTGGTGGCGCTGGCGGTCGTCCTCCCGAGTTGCCGAAAAAAAACCTATAATAGTTCGGATCAGCCTCAGGACGGGCTGCGCCGTGACCGCACGGCGCTACGCCGTCCAACTTCAGGCAAAAATAGAAGGGTTACGAGCAATGAAGCATTTCCAGATTGGGCACGACGGTCTGGGTCGATTGTATAAGGCCGTGGCCGAGCAAGCCCTCGACCGAATCATCGGCGAACGGCTGGGTCATCCCTCGCCGTTTCACGATCGGATCGACCTTGCGCATGCACGCATGTTCGCGCTGTCGCCAACTTGCGGCGAGGTGCCTTCGCGAAGCCTGGCAGTCGCAGCACTTCAGGCTGCTGGAGTTGATCATCAAGAGATCCTCGAAGTGATCGAGACGATCGACGCTTACCAAAACCGTTGTTTAGTTCCGGATGGTCAGCTTGCAGTCCAGCTCAAAGCCGCTGGCTACCCCATCACTGCCGAGAATCTCGCCAGAGCCCGACCGACTGCGACGGCCGCCATGGCCGAGGCCTGCTTGTCTGCCATGTCGGGCGACAAAGCGGAGCCGGCTCGCACCCTCGCCGTCAAGGTGCCACCATCGATGGCGCAATTTGGTTCGCTGTTGCCTCACGCCGCCCAGCCTGCCGCAGCTGCCCCCGTCAGCACGGCCAATGTGGAACCCGATGGGGTTGCCAACGACGTCCGTGACGGGCCGTTCAGCGTTGCCGCCGAGGTCGTCATTAGGAGGCGGCTTGAGGAGGAGCTGTGGGATGAAGAGCGGGCCCAAGAGATCCGGGCCAGCATCCATTTGTTCATCGGCGCCAACGGCGACATTGCGTTTGCCGCGGTTCGGCAGCATCATCTGTTCGACTGCGTTGGACTAATGGGCAAGCTACCCAAGCGATACAATCACTTCATGGTTAAAGGCCAAGGGGGCTTTGCCGCGGCACTGGCATCCATTGCCGCTCCGGAGACCGAAAGTGCGGACGCAAAACAGGCCCGAGAGGCGAAAATTGGACTTCATTCGGGCACCCGCAACAAGCATCTTACCTGGCTAAAAGCGGTGGTCGAAGGAGCGGCTGTTGCCGGCTTCACCAAGCACACACTCAATTTTACCGGCCTGCGGCACAACGCGAAGCAGACAAAGAAGACCGACAAGCGCCCAAAAAACCAGAAACGACCCAATTGGTCGCAAGATGCCTTTGCGAAATTGACCTCGAGCCCTGTTTACACCGGCTGCGCGGGCATCGATGATCGCTTCACCCCCGGACCTTACGTGATTCAGGACGGGGTATACTGGTCGCCTTTGCTCAACCTCAACATTTTGGGCCGCCCGAGCGAGGGGGCTGGGCCGGAAGCATTCGACGTCTTTGCGGACGCACCAATTCCTTACATCCACGTCCAGCCCAATAGCTTACGCGGCCTCAAGGTCGATGAAGGCAACCGCAAGATCGCAATCCATCCTAAATTGATTGAGCTTGGCTTCCTCGATTATGCTCGCGCAATCCAAGCGGCAGGTCACATCGCGCTGTTCCCCGAATTCGTTCACCCACGAGGCAAGCTCAATTTCGACTGGATGATGCGAAAAAAGGCAATTGACCCAGCGCGCGCCCGCCAATTTCCAGACGGGACCGGCCTGGAACTGTTTGGCAAGGCTCCCGACGGTCATTCGCTGCGGGGAACCGGGCGAACGGCGCTTCGAGATTTCGGAGTAGAATTGCCAATGCGCAATTACGTTTCCGGCCATGTCCACGGGACCGTCGGAGTCGATGTTTATGAGGCCGACCCGGAACTTGACAAGGTTCAAGCCGCGCTAGTGGGACTTGATCCGTTCTTCGCGCACCTGACTCCACGACCCCTGAACTTGCGGCCTGCTGACCGCATGAAGTTTGGCAGCCTACGCGGGCGCCCTTGTCAGGCACCCAAATAGCTTATGGTACCTCAACCTGCCCTACGCCGATCCACCCTTTTTCGGTCTATTCCTTGGTTGAACGGGCGCGGCGAAAGTCGGCGATCGTCTTGAAGTCGGGCGCGAGCTTGCCGGTCAGCCACATGACCTCGACGTTTCGGCCTGCCTCGCGCTCCACCCGACGGCTCGACTGCACCTGGTTGAGCTAGCCGTAAATGTAGAGCTTGAGCATTGTCGCGGGATGATCGCCCGGCCGCCGCGTTGCGGCTGCGTGGCCAAAACGATTCCAGCGATGAAGGCGGCGGTGAGCATCGACTTGCGCTTCTAGAGCTGCCAGACCAAATCTTCCTGTTGGCATGAGGCGCAGATCGAACGGCCGGTTTCAGACAGCGGCTGAAGGCCTGCTAACGTCCAACTTTGGGTCGGTAACCGACCGTCCGCTACTCGCGTTCCCAGAGCCGGTCGCGAAAGGCAGGAGGTGGGTGGCTTCTTGCCAGACCGCTTTGACGCTATGATGCTAGGCAAGCTGCCGTTCGCGCAAGGTAGCTAACGGCAGGTTTGGCCGGGACTGATCAGCAGCGATTAACGGAGCGGCGTGGGTGGATTTTGGACATTGGATATTCCAACTCGACCTCACATTTCGTCCGCGGAGGCGTGATTTCACCAGGCAATCTGAGGATGCGACAATCGTCCCTCGAAGGCTTAAGGTAGGTCGAGCGGCGGTTCCTTGCCCCCCGGAAGGAAAATGATGTTTCTCGGCTATGCACTTGTTCCGGTCGCAATTCTTTTGATTGTCGCTGCTTTGCGCAGCTTCGGCATTAACCAGGAGTATCAGCGCGGTGTGCTGTTCAGGCTAGGCCGCCTGGGACCGATCAAGGGGCCGGGGTGGTATTGGCTGATCCCGTTCGTCGACCGGATTATAAGGGTCGATACCCGGACGATCACGTATCAGCTGGAAACGCAGGAGACGATCACCCGCGATGGCGTAGCAGTTCGGGTCAACGCAGTGCTTTGGTTTCGCGCCGACTCACCCGTCCAGGTGGTCACCTCCGTTGAAGACTGGAAATCGGCTACGATCCAGGCCGCAGAGACGGCGCTGCGCGATGCAATCGGGCAGAGCGAGCTCGATCAGATGCTGAAGGACCGTATCGTAATCAATAAACGCATGCAGGAACTTCTTTCGGCGGCCTCTCTCAAGTGGGGCGTGGAGATCGACGCAGTCGAGATTAAGGACGTCGACATCCCGGAACAGATGCAGCGGGCCATCGCTCGAGAGGCCGAAGCGATCCGCGAAAAGCGGTCGCGTATTATCAAGGCTGAGGGCGAGCAGGAGGCGGCGAAGAAGCTTGCCGAAGCGGCGGACACGATCACGGCGTCGCCAGGCGCACTCGAATTGCGGCGCCTGCAGACGCTGACCGAGATAGGTGTCGAACACAACAGCACCATCATTGCAATGCTCCCAGTCGAGCTACTGCACGCCGCTCGCAAAATCGCGGGCCTGCCTCCTGTGGAAGCCGAATGAGGGCTCCGATGGTTAGCCTGCCCGAAAGCGAAATGTCGGTTCGAGATGCGACTAAAGACTGAACATGAGGAAATAAACTTCAGTTGGCGTCGGTCAAATATCCGCAGTTGGGTCGCTAGCCGACCGACCGCTACTGGCGTTCGCAGAGCCGGTCGCGAAAGGCAGGAGGTGGGTGGAAAACGGACATTGAGCTTCATCTCAAGCGGATTGCTTTTGGCCTTAAGCGGACGCGGATTCGTCCGAAGAAAGTGAACCGCCCGCCATATCCGGGGCGCCCACACTCCCCAATTCCGTCTGCGCTTACTTAATAGCGGCGGACGCATTACCCGCCGAGGCAGGAATAATCTTGACGTCGAGCCGCTGCCGCGGGGTCAGATATTTGATAGCCAGAGCCTGCAGCTGTGCGGGGGTGATCGCTGCGAGCACGGCGCGCAACGCGAGCAGGCGCTCGATTCGCGAAGGATCGGACTGCGCGCGCGCGACAATTCCCGTCCACGTACCATTTTCGCGCAGTGAGCGTTCAGCTTGCAGAAGCATCGGATTGCGCGCGCGCGCCAGCAGATCGGTGCCGACCTCGGCGCCGCGCAACTCCGCCACCGCGGTCTCGATCGCGCGGCGGACTTCGTCGACCTTTTCAGGCGCGACCACGGCCGAGGCGTTTAGCACGCCGAAGTGGGAGTATGTGTCGGACAAGTTGGAGCTAACAGAGGCGCCGTAGCTGTCCCCCAATTCCTGCCGCACCTTGGCCATTAACTTATTCTGTAACACGTTCGACAATAAGGCGAGCTGCGAGACTAGGATAGGATTTTTGTCGTCGTCGGTCGGCCATGAGGAAATGACCATCGCCTGGTTTGTGGCACCATCATGGGTCAGCGTTACCGGTGTGTGGTCGGTGCGAAAACGAACGGCGCGCGCTGCGGCATAGTCGGGAGCAGCGGTTGACCGGGCGGGCAAGGCGCCGAAGCTTTGCGCAACGGCGGTGATTGCCGCGGCCTCGTCGATGTCGCCAACAATCCCAATATCGATCGGTGCGGAGGCAGCGATCGGAGCGTAAGCCGCCTTAGCTTCGGCGAAGGTGCGCGCCAAGAGCGCCTCGCGCGGCGGCAGACCGAATCGCATGTCGCCATTGGCCAATACTGACGGCACAAGGGCTTGAGCGACACCCTGCGCTTGAGCGCGGATCTGGGTTTCGATCAACGGGATTATGTTGGCCCACTGATTCAGCGCTTCCGAGCGATAGCCGGGGTCGAGCAGGTAGGCGGCACTGAGCTTGAGCTGGATCGCAAGATCGGCAGTAGTCGTGACGCCAGACGAGACGAAGGCATCGTCGGTCACTGCCGTACCTGCTGTCACAACCCTGCCGGCCATTAGCTGCTTGAGATCCTCAAACGACTGCTTCCCTGTGCCGCCGAGCGATGAAGTCGAGCTCATCAAAAGTCCGAGCCCGGGCTTGTCGAGCGGGAGCGCGATTTGCCCGCCGGACATGCGTACTTCAAACCGCACCTTGCCCTGTTCAAAATCCGTCTTCTTTATGTTGAGCCGGACGTTGTTCGCAAAACGGATCGTGCGCACTCCGACGGCGACGATGCGCTGGTCGGCGACGATTGTCCCTGCCTTGCCATAATTGTCGTACGCAAAAGCGGCTACGCCGGTGTCGGCGCGTGGCGGCACGGGTGTAGCGGCGCTCTTGGCATAGGCTCCGGCGAGCTGCTGAGGCGTGCCAACTGGCTGCTTGGCGCTCACGAACACGACCGGGGCGCTGCCCGTCCAGAGCTCACGGAACTCGGCATTGACCTGGGCAAGCGTGACCGTCGGCGCGAAGGCCTTGAACTGCGCCAGGCGCCATGCCGGGGTGGTCACAAAATCATGCTTGTCGATGGTCGAGACGATAGCGTCTGCGAGCTCCTGGCTGCGACGGGTGTCGGCCTGAGCCGCCTGCGTCGCGTACACTGTGGCGAGGTTGGTCATCACCTCCTTCAGCTCTGGTGCGGTGAAGCCGTAAAGCTCGGCGCGGCGCACTTCCTGTTCAGCAGCTGCGAGCGCCTTATTCCATTCGCCGTCCTTTGCAGCGAGCGACACGGACGTGGAGAGCGCGGCTAACCGGAGTTCGTCGACCGACATCACTCCACCGAGCAGAACCGATCCGGGCGCGGTACCAAGCCTTTCGAGACGGCGGTTAAATATTCCCGCAGCAATAATGCGTACGACCTTTCGGTTGCGCTCAGCGATGGTGTCGGCGGGGTCGACAAACGGGCGGTAGAGCGTGACTTTTGCGGTGTTGGGCATCGCTGGGTCGACGAAGCTACCGAACGAAGCGGCGCGCGCCAGGTTGACATGGCCGCGTGGCAGCGGTGACCCTGCCGGTCCGGCCCCGCGCCAACCGCCGAACTTGGTTTTGATTTGTCCCTCGATCGCGGCCGGATCGACGTCCCCGACAATTACTAGAGTAGCTAACTCGGGGCGGTAATAGCGGCGATAGAGACTGGCGATGCGCGTTGCAGGTGTGGTCGTGACGACTGGAACGGTGCCGATTGGAAGCCGCTGGCCGTAGGGTGTCTGGGGCGCCTGGAAATTGAGCATGTCGAGCAAATAACGAAGCTGAAAACTGTCTCGCGATCTCCGCTCGCTTTCGATTACTCCGCGTTCGCGCTGGACAACGTCAGCGTCGAACTTCACCTCACTCGCGACCTCACGCATCAGGAACAAGGCGGTGTCGATCCGCGGCTTGTCGGTAGCCGGCAGGTCGAGCATGTACGTGGTGCTGTCGAACCCGGTTTGTGCATTGGTATCGGGGCCGAACGCGAGCCCCTGGCGCTCGAGAATCTTGACCATGTCGCCGTCGGCGACGTGAGTGGTGCCCCTGAACGCCATATGTTCAATGAAATGGGCAAGTCCGCGCTCATCATCGGCCTCGCCGATCGAGCCGATGCGGAAGTTGAGCCGGACTGATGCGGTGCCGTTGGGCGTGGTGTTGCGCTGAATCGCGTAGCGCATCCCGTTCGCAAGCCGACCGTAGCGGATTGCTGGGTCGGAGACGACGTCGGTGACTGAGACGCCCCAAGGCGAGGTGGCGGCGAGGGCACGAGCGGGAGCGGGCTGTGCAAAGGCGATACCGGAGAAAGCCGACATCGACCCCAGCGCGACGATTACGACGTCAAATGCCAACCGAGCGCGAGAGATTTTACCGATGAACGCCATACCATCACTCCCCCCAGCCACGCTGGCCGGCCCGCGAGCTTGCTAACGCCTAAGGGGAGGCGCGGAAAGGATTCTCAGCAGGTGCGCAGCGGTGTTTACGAACAGTATACGCATGTTGATTGGTTCGGTCCCAGGTGCTTCGCGCGATGAGGACAGATCAATGACGTTAGTTGGATGCTCGGGCGTCGCCAGCCGGAGCGCACAGCAACCCGCTAGAATCTCCTTGAGCCCACTCGTCATTCTCAAGCCATTCGGATGGTGCGGGTCGAAACCTCCGGTGTCCGCTATTGGGGCGCTTGCTGACGGTCTGCTTCTAGCTTCCGCTTGATCGGTCGCGAACGGCAAGAAATGCGAAGGATATCGGGCACCTCACGGTGTACGATATCCTCCAATGTAGGAACGCGCGGGCCACGGGTGGTGGACTATGGGGTTTTGGGGTTTTCGCCGTGCCTGGGGATAGCGCTGTCGCCTGCGCTCATGATCAGACTTG
>JANMWM010000313.1:0-2365 GCA_031394005.1 Sphingomonas sp. | reverse complement strand
GGTCGCCGACAGCGCGACCGACCCGACCCCGACGAGCGGTTTCCAGCGGGTGGTCCAGCGCGCGATCCTCCACGTCCAGTCTTCGGGCCGCGACGATGTGACCGGTGCCAACGTGCTGGTCGCTTTGTTCAGCGAACGCGAGAGCTATGCGGTCTATTTCCTCCAGCAGCAGGACATGAGCCGATTGGATGCGGTGACCTACATCAGTCACGGTGTCGGCAAGGGCGACGCAGAGCCCGAGGCGCGCGACGTCAGCGGCGCCGGGACCGAGGAGAAGACCGAAGCCAAGCCGGGCGACAAGAAGGAAAGCGCGCTCCAGCAATTCACCGTCAACCTCAATGACAAGGCCAAGGCGGGCAAGGTCGATCCGTTGATCGGACGGATGGCCGAGGTCGACCGGACGGTGCAGATCCTGTGCCGCCGGTCGAAGAACAACCCACTGTATGTCGGCGATCCCGGCGTCGGCAAGACCGCCATCGCCGAGGGCCTGGCCCGCAAGATCGTCGAGGGCGATGTGCCCGAGGTGCTGCTGCCCGCCGTCATCTACTCGCTCGACATGGGCGCGCTGCTCGCCGGCACGCGCTATCGCGGCGATTTCGAGGAACGGCTGAAGTCGGTCGTCAACGAACTCGAGAAGATGCCCGACGCGATCCTGTTCATCGACGAGATTCACACCGTTATCGGCGCCGGTGCGACCAGCGGCGGGGCGATGGACGCGTCGAACCTGCTCAAGCCCGCGCTGTCATCGGGGGCGATCCGCTGCATCGGCTCGACCACCTACAAGGAATTCCGCAACCACTTCGAAAAGGACCGCGCGCTGCTCCGCCGGTTCCAGAAGATCGACGTCAACGAGCCGACGATCGAGGACACGATCAAAATCATCGCGGGTCTCCGCTCGGCGTTCGAGCAACACCATTCGGTCCGCTACACCCCCGACGCGATCAAGTCGGCGGTCGAGCTCTCGGCGCGCTACATCCACGACCGCAAGTTGCCCGACAAGGCGATCGACGTGATCGACGAGGTCGGCGCGATGCAGATGCTCGTGCCGCCCTCCCGCCGCAAGAAGGTGATCACCACCAAGGAGATCGAACAGGTCGTCGCGACCATGGCGCGGATTCCGCCGAAATCGGTGTCGAGCGACGACAAGGCGACGCTCCAGAATCTCGAGACCGACCTCAAGCGCGTCGTGTTCGGGCAGGACATGGCGATCGAGAAGCTCGCCTCGGCGATCAAGCTTTCGCGAGCTGGCCTGCGCGAACCCGACAAGCCGATCGGCAACTATCTGTTCTCTGGCCCCACCGGCGTCGGCAAGACGGAGGTCGCGCGCCAGCTCGCCTCGGTCCTCGGCATTCCGCTGCAAAGGTTCGACATGTCCGAATATATGGAGCGCCATTCGGTCAGCCGGCTAATCGGCGCGCCCCCGGGCTATGTCGGCTATGAGCAGGGTGGCCTGCTGACCGACGCGGTCGATCAGCAGCCCCACTCGGTCCTCCTGCTCGACGAGATCGAAAAGGCGCACCCCGACCTGTTCAACATCCTCCTTCAGGTGATGGACAACGGCAAGCTGACCGATCACCACGGCAAGACCGTCGACTTCCGCAACACCATCCTCATCATGACCACCAATGCCGGCGCGTCGGACATGGCGCGCGAGGGCATCGGGTTCGGCGCATCGGACCGCGAGGACGTCCAGGAAGACGCAATCAAGAAGATGTTCACGCCCGAGTTCCGCAACCGACTGGATGCGGTGGTTCCCTTTGCGTACCTGCCGCCTGCGGTGGTCGCGCGGGTGGTCGACAAGTTCATTCTCCAGCTCGAGCTCCAGCTGGCCGACCGCAACGTCCACATCGAACTCGACGACGAGGCCCGCGCCTGGCTCACCACGCGCGGCTACGACAAGATGTACGGCGCGCGCCCGATGAGCCGCCTCGTTCAGGAGAAGATCAAGCAGCCGCTGGCCGAGGAACTCCTGTTCGGCAAGCTGGTCCACGGCGGCGAGGTCAAGGTCCGCATCAAGGACAACCAGCCGAGCTTCGAAATCGTCTCTGCCCCGCCCAAAGCGGTCAAGCCCAAGGGGACGAAGGGCAAGCTGAAGGATGCGGCCAAGGTGACGCCGGAAAGCGAGCCTGCCTCAACCGGAGACAACGCCACCGAGTAAGAGAGCGGGAACGTCTAAGATTGGTGATGGGGGTGGACGCCCCCTGACGGGATCAATGTGCCAAGGTGGAGGTGTTGAACACCACTTGAGGGAGGCGTCGGTGTCGCAAGTTACCACAACCGGTCTGGATATCGCCAAGCATGTTTTTCACGCCCATGGGGCCGATAGCGCCGGTTGCACTATGTTCAGTCGCAGGCTCACGCGGGG
>JANMWM010000305.1:0-6710 GCA_031394005.1 Sphingomonas sp. | reverse complement strand
CCGAAGCCAGGCAAAAATGACGATGAGGGCGAGAAGCACGCCGAGTGCAAGGAACACATACGTTTCGCGTTTGGGCTCGATCCAGCCGTCCTGCCCAATCGGCGTATAATTGTAGGCCAGTGTACCAATGAGCGCAGTCAGCGGGATGATCAGTGCCGGGAGAAACAGTCGATTGCCGTGACGAATCGAAATATCCTCACGCTGCTGATCGGAAGTCGTCGCAGGTTGGCTCCGGCCGATCAGGTTGAACCCGCCGAGCCCCGCCAAGCCAAGAACGAGCACGCCGTTGGCAACGTCCCCGATCCAGTCGCCGACCAGCAGACTGATCGCCATCAGGCCCCAGAGTGCGGCATTACCCAGACGCTTCGGGTTCGAGCGATCGCTCAACCCAAGGGTCGCGAACGCAGCGAACATGGCGCCAGCAAGGGTGTAGATCCAGGCGAGCGTGATCACGGCGCCGTCCGCCTTAGTCGGGCACTGAACAGCCTTAGCCTAGCAGCGTGGATCAGGAATGCCGCGATTGCGGTCGGAATGGCCCAGACCGCCAGCTGGAACGGCGTCAGGTCAAATCCATAAGTCTTGAGCGTCTGCTGGATCAAAACGATCGAGCCGATCGCGATGAAGATATCCTCACCAAAAAACAGGCCTACATTATCAGTCGCTGCCGCCATGGCCTTGACCGCATCCGCCTGCTCGCCAGTCAGCGTGCCATGTTCGCGCTCGGCGGCCGCTAGCGCCATTGGGGCGACCAGCGGTCGGACAGTCTGGGCATGACCGGCGGTCGAATGAAGGCCGACCGCCGAAACCGCTTGGCGATAAGCGAGATAGCCAGTCAGCAGTCGCGACAACGTCGCTCCCTTTAGCGACCTGATTAAGCTGGCCGAGCGTTGCTGTAGGCCGAAGCGCTCGAGGCTGCCAATGACCGGCAGGACAATCCACACGACAGCAATGATGCGATTATCGTTGAAGGCCTTGCCGAACGTCGAGATGACCTTGACCAGGTCCATGCCCGCCGTGAGGCCGGTAACCAGCGCCGAGACTGTCACGACCAGCATTGGGTTCATTCGTAGCGCGAAGCCCGCGACGACCAGCAGTATGCCGACCAATGGCCAGTAGTTCATTGCGCTTCCTTCCCGAATCCGCCGCCACCCGGAGTTTCGATCACGAAGCGATCGCCCGCTTCCATCATGACCGTGGCGCAGGCGGGCAAATCCTCGATGGCGCCGTCGCCCCGGATAACCCGGTTGACCCCGGGCAGTGCATCCGAGCCCCCGCAAATCCCGCTCGGCGGCACTGCCCGACGGTTGGCAAGAATGTTGGCCTGCATCGGTGCCAGGAACGTTAGCTCGCGGATTACGCCGTTGCCGCCCCTGTGCCGCCCCGTGCCGCCCGATCCACGCCGGATGGCAAATCGTTCGATCCGCACTGGAAAGCGGGACTCGAGAATTTCAGGGTCGGTGATTCGGCTGTTGGTCATGTGGGTCTGCACCGCGTCTGTCCCGTCATGGTCGGGACCGGCGCCCGAGCCGCCGCAGATCGTCTCATAATATTGGCGGCCAGCATCGCCAAAAGTGAAATTGTTCATCGTCCCCTGACTCGGCGCGAGCTTGCCGGTCGCCGCGAATAGCGCGTCCGTAACAACCTGACTCGTCTCGACATTTCCAGCGACTACCGCCGCGGGTCGGTGGGGACAAAGCATCGATCCGTCCGGCACAATGAGCGTGATCGGGTTAAGGCAGCCGTCGTTCATGGGAATCGAATCATCCACAAGGGTTCGAACGACATACAGCGCGGCGGCACGGGTGATCGAATAAGGCGCGTTGAAATTGTCGGCGAGTTGCGCGCTGGTCTCGGTAAAGTCGAATGTCGCGGCGCGCGCAGCGCGATCGATCCGGATGGCGACGCGAACAACGGCCCCGTTGTCCATCGCGCAGGCAAACTCACCATCGTCAAGCCGTTCGATTAGCCGCCGCACCGATTCTTCCGCGTTGGCGATGCAGTGCGCCATGTAGGCGTCGACGACCGACCCGCCTTCTTCGCGCACTACCTCAACGAGTCGTTCGACGCCGCGGGTGCAGGCTGCGAGCTGGGCCTTGAGATCGGCAACATTGCGATCGATGTCACGTGACGGGTGCGCGCCTCGCGCGAACAGGGCGCGGGTCTCTGCCTCGCGGAAGCGGCCCTGATCGACCAGCAACTCATTATCGATGAGGATGCCTTCGTCGTCGATTGTCCGGCTATTGGGCGGCATCGATCCCGGCGCGATCCCGCCGACGTCGGCATGATGCCCCCGCGCGGCCACAAAAGCATCGGGATCCTCGCCCGCTCCGTAGAAGACCGGCACGATGACCGTGATGTCAGGCAAATGCGTTCCGCCACGATATGGGTCGTTCAGCAGGTAGGCGTCGCCCGGAAGAATACCCCGTCCGTCGCGGGCGTCGCCGCGTGCAGCGATGACTGTGCGGATGCTCTCGCCCATCGACCCGAGGTGGACCGGAATGTGCGGAGCGTTGGCGATAAGCGAGCCCGTACGATCGAACAGGGCGCAGGAGAAATCGAGCCGCTCCTTGATGTTGACCGAGCTCGCCGTCGCCTGGAGCGCGACGCCCATTTCCTCGGCAATCGCCATGAAGAGATTGTTGAAGATTTCGAGCCGCACCGGATCGGCCGCGGTTCCCGCCGCACGCTGGCGCTTGAGGGGTGTCGATCGCGTAAGGATAATAGTGCCGTCGCCCTGCCGGGCGCTAGTCCAGCCTTCGTCGATGACGGTCGTGGAACCGGTTTCGTGAACCAGTTTCGGACCGGTCAGTATCTGTTCGCAGAGCGTATGTTCGGCATTCGAAGCGGGGCGATGGGTGAGGCCGATTGCCTCGACGATAATGGCTTCCACGACTACCTCCGCCGTCTCGTCGGCATAGCCGAAGCGCTGGCGATGAAGCCGATGGAAGTCGGCGCTCATCTTTGCACGATCCTCCAGGTCGAGTTCGATCGAGCTGTCGCTACCGGCGAGCCGCAAGCGCACGCGAAGCGTAATCTCGATCTGATCGGCAACTATACCCTGCGCCGTAACCTCGGCGCGAGCCGCATCGATCAGCGGGCCGAATGCTTCCTCCAAAGGGCCGCCCAGCGGCTTCAGCCAGCTCATCTCGCGGATCGCCTTCACATCGGCGAGGCCAATGCCATAAGCCGAGAGCAGGCCGGCGAGAGGGTGGATAAGGATTCGCTCCACGCCCAATGCGTCGGCGACCGGGCAGGCAAGCTGGCCACCAGCGCCGCCGAAACAGACCAGCGTGTAGCGTGTGACATCGTGACCGCGGGCAATCGAGATCCGGCGGATCGCGGCCGCCATATGGTCGACGGCGATAGCCAGGAAGCCGCGCGCGATCTCCTCAATCGGCATCGGCCGAGGAAGCGATTCAGCGACCTCAACCAGTCGAGCGCGGGCCGCTTCGAAATCCAGTGGCTGGTCACCCGTCGGGCCGAAGACCGATGGAAAATGGACGGGGTCGATGCGTTCGGTCACCAGGTTGCAGTCGGTAATAGTCAGGGGTCCGCCATTGCGATAGCAGGCCGGTCCCGGCCATGCGCCCGCCGATTCCGGTCCGACTCGAAAGCGCATGCCGTCAAACCGGCAGATCGATCCGCCACCGGCCGCGACAGTATGCACCTGCATCATTGGCGCGCGGATCGAGAACCCAGCGACCAGACTTTCCTCGGCCAGTTCTAGGCGGCCCGCGTAATGCGACACATCGGTCGAGGTGCCACCCATGTCGAAGCCGATCAGCCGTTCTTGGCCATGCGCCTTTCCTGCCGCTACCATTCCCATGACGCCCCCGGCCGGACCGGACAGGATCGCATCTTTCCCGCGAAAGGCGTGCGCATGGGTCAATCCGCCGTTGGACTGCATGAAGCTGAGCTCGCAGTCGGCACCAACACCGTCGGCGATGCAATCGACATAGCGACGCAGGATCGGTGAGAGGTAGGCGTCGACGACCGTCGTGGCGGCGCGGGGCACGAACCTAATCAGCGGGGCGACTTCGTGGCTGGCCGAAACCTGCCCAAAACCGGCTTGGCGCGCCAGGGCGACCAGTCGGCGCTCATGCGCTGGGTAAGCCCATCCGTGCATCAGCGCGATGGCAACGGAGTCGAATCCGTCGGCGCGAAACGTGGCCAGCAGGGTCGCTGCGGCCGTTTCATCCAGCGCGCGAATTAGCGTTCCGTCGGCACCAACCCGCTCGTCGATTTCGACCGCGCGATCGTATAGCATCGTCGGCAGGATGATATGACGCGCAAAGATATCGGGCCGAGCCTGATTGCCGATCCGAAGCGCATCGGCAAAGCCGCGCGTGGTCAGCAGGACGGTCCGTTCTCCCTTGCGTTCGAGCAGCGCATTGGTCGCAACTGTGGTGCCCATTCGCACTTCGCCAACGGTGCCGCCTTCTGAATTGATGATCCGACGGATGCCCTCGAGCGCCGCATCGCCATAATGGCCGGGATTGATCGACAGCAGTTTGGTGACGCGTCGCCGCTGGTCGGAGCTGTGGGCAACGATGTCCGTAAAGGTGCCACCGCGATCGATGGCGAAGGACCAAATTCGGCTCACTTACGCGCCCAAGCAGATAGTTCGCGTGCGCTCAAGGGGGGAATCACGGGAGGGGAGGGGATTCGTTAAACGCCCCTGTATTCACAGACGGATACAGTGACTTGGGATAGGTAGCCCGATGAGGGGGAGCCTCTGCTCTCGAAGTATACGATCGTTCCTTGGCTGAATTGGCAACTGCCACGGATTAGGGATGAGTGACTTTACTGGTTAGTGATCTCGGCGCCGGATCGAGGGCTGTCGAGGGCAAACATCACCCTTAGTGTGATCATATGGGCAACGAGAGTGCATCGTTTCCGTTGGTGGATTGACTAACCTGTCGGATTTCTCGCATGGCGAAAATTAGGCACTTTCCCGACATCATTGACGGCACGCTTGTGCGTGAATTCAGATCCACGCTATCGCTTGATACGCGGCATGCCCATGAAGTCACGCTTGCCCAGCTTCATCCCCTCAGCCCGCAGAATTGCGTAGGCGATGGTCGCATGGAAATAGAAGTTCGGCTGCGAGAACGAGAGCAAGAAATTCGCGCCGGTGAAAGGTAGTTTGGTCTCGCCGAACGCGAATTGCGTGTCGTTATCGGCCAGCGCGTCGAGCGCCTCGCGGTCGATCTCGTTCAGGCTGGCGATTGCCCCTTGCAAAACGGCATGGAGGCTAGCGAGGTTGGTCGGCCACGGCGACAAGTCTGGTGAAAAATTGCCGGCCTTGACGCCTTCAATTCCACCGATGGAATGCGCTGCGCAGGATTTTACCTGATAGCCGAAAGGCAGCATATCGGGCGCGAGACGCGCCTCGATAAGATCCGACTCTGGCCGGCCCTGTTCGGCGCAAAACGCCTCCGCCTTGTCGAGCAAGGCGTTTATCGCTCGCAGGATCTGAAGGTTGGAGGGCACAACGGCATCGTAAAGCGAAAACGGCATGATCCTACTCCGGCTGTTCGGCCGGCTTATGCCGCCCCTTTGCAGCCGGGTCTACGCCCACCCGAAGGATAGGGAAGGCACCCCGTGTATACAGGGCGGGACACACAGACCAGCAACGAGGGCTTTACGACTTAAGACCTTCTGCTTCGGTGGCATTTTTGCGGTGCCGAGTTCTCTAGCTTTCGGTCGGCAGTTTGCCCTGCAGATATTGACGCGAGAATTTCGCCCTATTTTCATTTTCGTATAAAAAACATCATACTAGCTCATGATGAATACACCAGATTAGCTCCGGCTCGCGGTACGGCCGCGGCTCTGAAAATGGCTGCCGCGTCGACCACCACCTCGAGAACTTCGATCCAAAGGGAACCATTGGACAATATGTTGAATTTGTCTGGCAACTCGGAAGCGACCGGTTTGTGGCCTTCATTGCCCCGCAGTTGTAATACCCCGGGACGCAGATCATCCGCGTCGGAACCGTGAAGTCAATGCCGAGCTGAGGTCCACCAGATTGGCCTCCACGAAGTTCGGGCGGGGCACATTTTCTACCTTCAACGGCGCGTTTACGCCGTGAGTAATGAGCGCAGCCTGCCACCCCATGGCCTGCGCGCCGAGCGTATCCCATGTGTGTGCAGCAATGAGCAGGCACCTCTCCGGAATAATTCCAAGCGTATCGGTCACTTGCTGAAAGGTCGAGGGTGAGGGCTTAAAGCGACCGACATGTGGTATAGTAAACCGATGGTCGAAGCGGTCGGCCATCGCCCCGTCGGCCAAGGGGTCCCGGGCTGAGCCCCCCCGACGAGTTGGTGAGCGTCACCATTCGAAAGCCCGCGCTGGCGAGCTCATCGAGCGCGGGCGCAACATCGGGATGAAGGGGTAGTGTGGATACCGCATCTCCGAGCGCGTGAACGTCGTCATGAGAAACCGCGACACCATGGATCTCGCCCAACATCTGTAGCACGCCGCCCCCTAACGCCTCAAAGGGCGCATGACGTCCGCTCAGCGTCAACGACTGCGATTAGAGAATTAGCTGTGCGAACCACTCGCGCATCCTGGCTGGTTGACCAAAGATGCGTTGGAACAGCGGCTGAAGTGCGTCGATATCGAGGAGGGTCTCGTTTACGTCGAATACGAGCAAGGGGCGGTGATCATCGTCCGCTTCAGCCATACCGGTTTCTGGACCCGTCATCGTC
>JANMWM010000301.1:0-3712 GCA_031394005.1 Sphingomonas sp. | reverse complement strand
GGTCCACGCCAAGACCTATCCCTAGCCCGACGGCGTCCTGACCTTCGACCGCCTCTCCTCGGTGTTCCTGTCGAACACCAATCACGAGGAGGACCAGCCGGTCCACCTGACATTGAAGGACGCAGCGGTGCCGATCACCGTCAATCTCGCCCTCTACGACAGTCCCGAAAGCCGCTATTGCCCTGCCGGTGTCTACGAGATCGTCGGACAGGAGCAGGGCAATCCCCGACTCCAGATCAACGCCCAGAATTGCGTCCACTGCAAGACATGCGATATCAAGGACCCGACCCAGAACATCAACTGGGTCGTTCCCGAAGGCGGCGGAGGCCCCAATTACCCGAACATGTAACGCCTTCGCCCTCGCGCTTGCCCTGGCCGCCGCGACCCCCGCCATTGCGGCGCCGAGCGCGCGCCCCGCGCCCGATGACCTGCTGCGCACCTATGTTCAGGCGCGCGGTGCGGAAACGGTCGGCGACGAGGGCCGGGCCGCGACCCTGTTCGCCGGGCTCGCCTCGCAGGATCCGGGCCAGCCGACGATCGCCCAGCGCGCACTCGAACGCGCCATTGCGGCGGGCAATTTCCCCCTCGCGCTGCGCCTCGCCCGCGCCCAGCCCGCGAAGGATATTTCCCTCGCCGAGCGACTGCTGCTCGTCGCCGACGATCTTCGCGCCAATCGCCTGACCCCCGCGCTCGCCGCGCTTGAAACTCCCGGCCAGTCGCCCAACCTCGCCTTCCTCGCCCCTTTGATCCGCGCCTGGGACCAGGCGGCGCGGCATGATCCCGCGGCGGTCGCAACCATCGGTCAGATCCCCGTCGCCGGCCCGCTCGGCGCCTTCGTTCCCGAGCAGCACGCGCTGATCCTGCTCGCACTTCGCCGTAGCAAGGAGGCCGAGCCCTTCGCCCGCCGCGCCATCAACAGCGCCGGTGGCCGCGAGACTCGCGTTCGCCTCGAAATGGCCGAAGCCTTCCGCGCTGCAGGCGAACCGCAACGCGCACTGGCGATGCTCGACGCGCCCGGGCGCGGCCTGACCATCGCCCGCGCCCGCATCGCCGCTCGCCAGTCGCTCGGCCACCGCATCGATAGCCCCGCAGCGGCGCTCGCCGAAGTTCTCCTCGGCCTCGCCATCAGCCTCAACCGCGAGGATGACCAGGACCTGCCCATCGCGCTGACCCAGGTTGCGCGCCTCGCCTCGCCGGGTAACAGCGAATCGGCAATTATCCTCGGACTGCTTCTCGACCAGGCTAGGCGAAGCAACGACGCGTTCGTCGCCTTCGCCACCGTCCCCGCCGACGATTTCCTTGGTGACCAGGCGCGCGACGCTCGAGCGCGCGCCCTGCTCAAGGCCAGCCGCAACTCAGAAGCCCTCTCCCTCGCCCAGGCAGCCGCATCCGAGCACGGGGCCGACGCCAGCGACTTCACGCGCCTCGGCGATGTCTATGACGCGCTTGCCCGCCACGGCGACGCCGCCACCGCCTATCTGCGCGCCGTCGCACTGACCCCGGTGAGCGGTACCGGCGCGACCGATGCATGGAGCGGCTACCTCCTCGCTGGAAGCGCGCTCGAACAGGCCGGCCGCTGGCCCGATGCGCGGGCATCAATCGAGCAGGGGTTGAAGCTCGCCCCCGAAAACCCGCTCCTGCTCAACTTCCTCGGCTACGCCAAGTTGACCCACGGCGAGGACGCCGATGCTGCCGAGGCGATGATCCGCAAAGCCTCGGCACTTCGCCCGAGCGACGCCTCGATCACCGACTCGCTTGGCTGGGCGCTATACAAGCGCGGTAAGCTTCCCGAGGCGATCGAGACGCTGCAAAAGGCCGCGGTCGGCGATCCCGCGCAGAGCGAGATTGGCGAGCATCTCGGCGACGCGCTCTATACCGCAGGGCGGCGCTTCGAAGCGCGCTTCGCGTGGCGCGCCGCGCTCGTCACCGCCGAGACCAAAGAGGCGTCAAGGATCAGCGCCAAGATTGACCACGGGCTGGGGCCGGCCGTGCCGTGAGCGAGGCCGATCTTGCGGTTCTGGCCGAGCCCCTGCTGCTCGCCGAACCCGCGCCCGCCAAGCTCAACCTGGCGCTGCATGTTCGCAGACGGCGGCCCGACGGGCGGCACGACATCGAGACGATGTTCGCCTTCTGCATCGACGGCGACCGGGTCGAGGCGCGCGCGAGCAATGCGCTTTCGCTGACCATCGACGGACCGTTCGCGCAGGACCTGGACGGAGGTGAAGACAATCTCGTCCTCCGCGCCGCGCGCGCCCTGGTCGATGCGGCAGGGGTCGACATGTTCGCGGACTTGCGACTGATCAAGCGCCTGCCCGTAGCGTCTGGGATCGGTGGCGGGTCGGCCGATGCGGCGGCGACCCTGCGCCTGCTGACCCGGTTGTGGCATCTCGATCCAGCGCTGGCGCAACAGGTCGCCCCGTCACTCGGCAGCGACGTGCCCGCCTGCCTGCTGAGCATGACCGCGCGCGGCGGCGGAGCAGGGGATGAGCTTCGGGTCGAAGACGCCGGTGTCGCCGGAACGCCAGTACTGCTTGTGAATCCAGGCGCGGCACTCTCGACCGCAGACGTCTTCGGGCACTGGGACGGGCTTGATCGCGGACCGCTCGGCGGCTGGCGCGACGGTCGAAATGACCTCGAAGCACCAGCGCGTGCGCGGGCTCCCGAAATCGGCGAGGTGCTGGACTTGCTAACGGCGCAACCCGGCGCGCGGTTCATCCGCATGTCGGGCTCGGGCGCCACCTGTTTCGCGCTGTTCGACGAGTTGGCCGCGCGAGACTCAGCGGCTACTGCCGTCCCCGCGCCTTGGTGGCACCTCGCCACGCGGATCCGCTGATGCGCCCGATCCTCACCGCCACCGCGATGCGCGCCGCCGAGGCCGCCGCGATCGCCGCCGGCACCCCCGAGGCCGAACTGATGGAGCGCGCTGGCGCCGCACTCGCCGAGGCCGCGTGGCAAGTCGCCGGCACCATGCCCGCGCTGATCATATGCGGCCCCGGCAACAATGGCGGTGACGGCTATGTCGCCGCGCGCCACCTTGTAGCGAAGGGGGTCAAGGTCCGTGTTGCCGCGCTCGCCGAGCCGAAATCCGCTGCCGCGAACTGGGCAGCGGGGGAATGGAAAGGCGACGTCGAAGTGCTATTCGAGGCAACTCCTCCCGGACCGCTGCTGATCGACTGCCTGTTCGGATCAGGACTCACGCGTGATCTCGATCCGGTCGTAGCAAACCTCCTTATTTCTCTGACAAATCGGGCGAAATATACAATCGCATGTGACCTGCCGAGCGGGGTTTCAAGCGATAGCGGCAAGCTCCCCCCCGCAACCGCGTTCAAGGCTGACCTTAGCCTGACCTTCGGCGCGCTGAAGCCCGCCCACCGTCTCGCACCGGCGATGAATTACTGCGGCCGAGTGATCGTCGCCGACATCGGCATCCCGATCGAAACGAGCTGGTTTGAGATCGGTGAGCCCGACCTGCCTCCGCTCGACCCCGCCGGCCACAAGTATAGCCGCGGCCTCGTCCACCTCCTCGCCGGCCACATGCCCGGCGCGATCGCGCTGTCGGCCCGCGCCGCAGCCCGCTCGGGCGCGGGCTATGTCCGCATCAGCACCTCGCGCGCGATCGACAACTTGCCCTCGGCGATCATCCAGACCGAGACCGCCGAGGTCAGCGATCCCCGGATCGGCTGCCTCGTCGTCGGCCCCGGCCTCGGCGACC
>JANMWM010000033.1:0-5582 GCA_031394005.1 Sphingomonas sp. | reverse complement strand
AACCGTCATCTTCTGGTTGTGATCAATGAGTCCTGACCCTAGAATGTCGGGCTTAATGATATGACGAGTTGACTGCTCAGGGATTGCATCGCGATGAGCCGTTTACCGCGATGGGCATCCGGATCTCAGCCGTATTTTTTTTCGCGATCATGACGGCGATGGTGCGCTTGGGCCACCAGAATGGCATCTCCCTCATTGAGGCGATGTTCTACCGCAATGTCATCGCCGCGCCGCTGATTCTTGCCTACATTACCGTAGGTCCAGGAATACCCACGCTCAAAACTGCACATCTCGGGATGCACGCCACGCGCTCTGCGGTTGGCCTCCTCGGCATGGTGTTTACCTACGGTGCGTACATCTTGCTCCCGCTTGCGGAAGCGACGACGATCGGGTTTACCACGCCAATATTCGCAACCATTCTTTCAGTCATTTTTCTTCGCGAATTTGTCGGAGTGCACCGTTGGATCGCCGTCCTCATTGGCTTTTGCGGTGTGTTGTTAGTTACGCGACCCGGGAGCGCCAGCATTCCCTTATTTGGGGCGCTTGTAGCTGTCGCGAGCGGGCTTCAAAGTGCAATCATTTCGATCCAGTTGCGGCATATGGGCAAAACCGAGGTCGCGACAACAACGGTGTTCTACTTTGCGTTGTTCAGTGTTCTCGTCACCGGGGCGATCATGCTGATATGCACCGCACTTGGTGGAGGCTGGGCAGATTACGGTTTTCACCCGCATCGGGGTGTCGCGCTGTGGTCATTGATCGGACTTGGCGTCTCGGGGACGCTGGGGCAGGTCGCGCTGTCATCTTCACTGCGCTACGGCGCTGTTTCGATGTTGGTTGTAATGGATTATTCCAACTTAATCTGGGCGACTGTTTTTGGATTGCTCATGTTTGGTGAGCTGCCAGCACCGTCGACCTGGAGCGGCGCGCCGCTCATCATCGGCTCTGGGCTATATATCGCGTGGCGCGAGCACAAGCGTGGCGTAACCGGGCGCGCCATGACCTAATCCGGCGGCGCAGGGGCGGTAATCCGCGCAAGCAATCCTAGCCTACGCCCACTACTTCGTCGAAGGCAGTTAACCTTAAGACGGCATCTGAAAGCCGCCTAGCCGTAATCCATCCAGTTCTTGCCGTTCCCGTTGATGACGGCAGACGCTGTAAGCTGCCAGTCGGCTACCGCAATCGCGGACATTTAGTCGCAATTGGCATCTCACTAAAAGCGGTCGTGAGCCTTGGCAAAATTTAGCGTCGATGCTTTCAACGGAGGCTGTGACAGCAACCCGGCTCTCGAAATTTTGCTAAGACACCGTCGGCGATAGATGTGCACGACCCGTGTGCTTGTGATCATGATTGTGTTCGTGCCGGTCGCCGGGGTCGACACCGATTAGATTGAGAATGAGCGATCGAACCCCCCGTTGCGCCTGCACACTGTCAGCAAATTCCCGTAATGCGTTTGTCGAGCCCTTGAGCATGACGCTCTCCAAGCTGCTACTATGATCGAGCGGGACCGAACTGGCGGACACGACAAGATCATGATGGGCATGCTGCATCTCTGACAAACGGCTCGCTAATCGGCGAACGCGGCGGTCGTAGATGTAAGACAGGTTGGCTACGCTGTGCTTGTGCGCAATGACCTCATTATTATGACGCCCCATCACATCTCGGACGATGTCACGCACGCCCTCTGAGCGGCTTCGATAACCCGTTTTTTTGAGAAATTCGTCCAACGCTTCCGCTAACGGGTCGTCGAGCGAGATCGTTATCCGGTGCATTAGCTTTCCGCTCCATTGCCTTCGTGAGACCGACTGGCCCAGTAATGTTGGCCCGTTATATCAGCGCACCGTTTCACCAACCGCAAGAGAGAATGAAAACGAGCGCACACTTGGTGGCCGCCGATTGTAGTGATTTCTTAACGTTATAAAAAAAGTTAGGCGTGAACGCGTCCATGACAAAACCTAGCGCGTATAGCGTTCGTGGTGACGGCGCTCGCGACGGCCTCATATTAGGGGTCGTCGATGACAAATTATGTCTGGCTTTGGTCGTTTACCGCGCTGGCGTCCCCAGCTTTCTCTCAGGAAACCCCATCTTCAGCCAACAAAGACAAAGTCGCTGAGCAATTGGCGCTTGCCGGCCAGCCAGCCGCGATTATCGTCACTGGATCGCGTATCAGTCAGCTCGGCATCGCTGACAGCGCCAACGCCGGAGTGGTTACGGGCAAGCAGCTAGCCGCGAGAACCGTCTATCGTCCGGGCGAGCTGTTGGAAGTAACCCCGGGGCTGATCGTCAGCCAGCATAGCGGCGAGGGCAAGGCTAACCAGTTCTATCTGCGCGGGTTCAACCTCGATCACGGCACTGACTTGCGGACTACGATCGACGGCATGCTGGTCAACCAGCGAAGCCACAGCCACGGTCAGGGGTGGTCAGACGTTAATTGGCTCATCCCAGAGCTTGCGGGGACGCTCACCTATCATAAGGGTCCTTACTCAGCCGAAGATGGCGACTTCGCCGCCGCAGGCTCGGTCAGCGTCAACTATGTCGATACCCTACCCAAGACGCTCGTTAGCCTTGGGGTGGGCGAGAATGGCTATCGGCGCGGACTGGTTGCGGGATCGTCAGCGGCGGTGGGCGGCAATTTGCTTTACGCGCTCGAACTATTCCACAACGACGGGCCGTTCACCAAGGGCGATAATTATCGCAAGATCAATGGCGTCCTGCGCTATTCGAGGGGGACCGAGGCAGGCGGGTTCAACGTCACCGCGATGGCCTATAATTCCACCTACAATGCGACCGATCAGATCCCCAAACGAGCGGTCGACGACGGAACGCTAAACCGGTTTAGCTCGATTGACCCGACCGACGGCGGCAAGGTCCATCGCTACAGCCTGTCGGCGGCATGGCACGTGAGCACGGAAAACACGGCAACCAAGATCAACGCCTACATCATCAACAACCGCCTGCGTATCTACTCGAACTTCACCTACTTCCTCGACGACCCGGTCAACGGCGATCAGTTCGCGCAGCCCGACAACCGCACCGACATGACGCTGAACGCGAGCCACGCGTGGAAGGGGAGCCTGCTCGGACGTCCGTCCGAGACCACTGTCGGCATACAGATCCAGCGCGATGCCATTCGCAACGGCCTGCTCAGGACAAAGGCTCGGCAGGAGCTTTCCGAAACGCGTCGCGACCGGTTCAAGGAAACGAGTGTCGGAGTCTATGTCGAGAACAAGACCCACTGGGCAGACAAATTTCGGACCGTGCTCGGGCTTCGCGAGGATTATTATAAGTTCAACGTGCGCAGCTCGCTCGATGCGAACTCCGGCAAAACGCATGCCTCGCTTGCCAGCCCGAAGCTCAGTCTAATCTTCGGGCCTTGGGCGAAGACCGAGTTTTATCTCAATGCAGGGGCCGGCTTCCATAGCAATGACGCGCGCGGCACGGTTATCGCGGTTGATCCGAAATCGGGCGATCCCGCCGATCGCGTTCCCGGACTGGTGCGCGCAAAAGGTGCCGAGGCAGGCATCCGAACCGAAATCATCCCCCGGCTGCAGAGCACGCTTTCAGTATACGGCCTGGATTTCGCTTCCGAGCTTATTTTCCAGGGTGATGCAGGCACGACATCGGCGGGACGCCCGAGCAGACGCGTTGGCATCGAGTTTTCCAATTACTACAAGCCAACTGACTGGCTGACGATTGATGCCGACCTTGCTTATGCCAAGGCTCGGTTTCGCGATGTAGACCCGGTCGGTCGTCGCATTCCCGGAGCGGTCGAAGGCGTTGCCTCGCTGGCCGCTGCGGTCGACAATTTGGGGCCGTATTTCGGCGCACTGCAATTCCGCTACTTCGGCCCGCGCCCGCTGATCGAGGACAATAGCGTTCGGTCCAAGTCGACGACGACGCTCAACGGTCGGGTGGGGTATAAGATCAGACCCGACATCAGCGTTGAGCTGGAGGCTTTCAATCTCCTGAATTCAAAAAGCTCGGCCATCGATTATTACTACCAATCGCGCTTGCCGAACGATGGGCCGGACGGACAGAATGACATTCATTTCCACCCCATCGAGTCTCGATCGGCCCGAGTAACGCTCAACGCACGTTTCTGATTTAAGCTGTCAAACCAGTTATCGTGGAGTTCCATTGGCGTAGCCCTCGCGAAACGGACGTCTATCAAGAGAGGTCGGCACTTAGCGGCGCTGGTTTTTCATTCCAAAACGCGACTTGGGTCACATGAGACATGTCGCTCATACCGTCCAATCACACGATGCCACCGCTTAAACGTTCGCTTTCAAGCGTTTGGTCCCCAGAAGCAGGCTTGCCGTTTTCCACCCAGTTGCAGTCAGTTTGCCGTCCCTTCAACCTCTTTCGAAGCTGCCATTGTGAGGCGGAAGCGAGCTGCAGCTTGGCAACATGGATCGACATCACCGCGTATGCATAGCAGCTTGGCGGGGTGACGGAGGCCACCTCCTGTGGTTAGCCTTCTCTCAGGGTCGGCAAGGCCCTGCTGACCCGCCTTCGCGTCGCGGATGGCTCAATCGTGTTGAAACATGTTGATCCGGACGAGCGTGACCTTCTCATATCGCGAGCGCCCGATCTGTTCTTCATCGAAGATCACTATCGCGGCCATGACATCGTGCTCGCTCGGCTGTCCGCCGCTCGGACCTCTCAGCTTCTACCCTTCGTCGAGCGCGTCTGGCGCCACATTGCGCCCAAGCGCTTGGTTGCTGCCTATGACAACGTGCGAGCGATTTAGAATGAGTGTCATAGTCCCAGCCGTTCACGATCTTACAAGGCACTTTGCTCAGTTGACGCTAGATGACGGCTGCCTTCCAATCGAAGTCGGGCCGTCGTTCTGGGAGGAAGGGGTGGACGCCCTTCCGCCCGGCCGTCTGGTGAGCTTGATTATAAATTAGAGCGATTGGGCCAGCTGGGAACGACATCCCAACAGCGAGGAGATGATCATCCAGCTATCAGGTGAACTTGCCCTCCTGCTGGAGATCAACGGCGCTACCATCGAGCGCCGCTTGAGAAAGGGCGAATTCCTCATAGTTCCGAGGGCTGTCTGGCACACTGCCAACGTCATTTCTGCCGGCCAAGCTTTGTTCATCACACCAGGCACTGGCACTGAGGGGCGCCCGCGTGTGGGCCCAAGAGCCGACGTTCTGCTGCCCACCCACTTCTCGCCGTGCGGCGCGGCCATAGCGGACGCCGAAAGCGGTCGGTCCGCAAGCGCCCCAGTTCTTGCCCTTCCCGGCGACGAAGGCGAACGCTGCAAGCTACCAGTCGGCTACTGCCCCACTTTTGTCGCTAGAAGCCTGTCGGACCCGACCTGAACCCGTCGCCCAACCTTTTGTCACGGAGGGTTCTTTAACCATGCTCGGAAGGAAAGCCGCAACCTTCGTTATTTAATCAGGCGGTGACCCTGCCGCGATGTGTGCGTCGGGACCAGACCAGTGGGAATTTCTTTTATGACCAAGTTCGTTCGTCTGGCGACAGTCGCCGCAGTAGCCGTTGCGACGTTCACCGCCGCCCCGGCGCTTGCCGTGACCGCTGCCACCACCCCCGCCACCGCAAGGGCGCAGATTGTC
>JANMWM010000277.1:0-7954 GCA_031394005.1 Sphingomonas sp. | reverse complement strand
CGGGGCATCCCTTTCGCCTTTAGCACCGGCTACGACCAGAGCGATATGCTGCCTGATCATCTCGCTGGCTCCCTTGTTGTAGCAAAACCGTATCGGCTGGACGACGTCGAGCACCGAGTTCGTCAGATGATGGCAGTCGGTGCACAGTAGGCGATGTAGGAGAGCTGCCGCCTAATTCGTCGGTATCAAAACCGAACGGTTGTGAAACCGGCCGAACTTCCGCTGTGAGAAAATCAAACAGCAAAAGCAGACAGTCGGCAACCCACCCAGTTCTTGCCGTTCCCGTTGATGACGGCAGACGCTGAAAGCTGCCAGTCGGCTACCGCCCCATTTCTTGCCATTCCCGGAGACGACGTCGGAAGCTGCAAGCTGCCAGTCGGCTACCGCTCCAATCCCAGCTAGTCCGTAAGGATTCTGGTTTTCCTGAAATCGGTCATTCGTTGAGCGGTCGCTTTCCGACGATAGCTGGGCCGATTGCTGACTGGCAAGTTTTGGGCGGGGCGTGGCCGAAGCCGCCATTCGCGGTTCTCCCGCGTTCATCCCGATTAAGCCGCTTGAATCGACTGCGCACCGGCAATCGCGAAGATTAGCAGGAAACCGGTTCTCGGCTGCGGCGCGTCGTTCATGCTGAGCAAATTAGAAGGAACAAGAACATTTGCCATAAGACTATCCAAAGGCTGGCAAATGATAACGGCGTGACTTTGAATCGAAATCTCTTCAGGACGGCATGCGTTGCCTGCAGGTAATCGCTCCGGTGAACTCATCGCCTCTAGCTGACCATGTTTTGAAGAAGAAATCCGTGCGCGTGTCGCTTGTCTTTCGAGTTGGAAATCTCGGCTTTTTCATCAGTGGTATGGCGTCCATTGGTACGACCGCGGAGGCCAGGCAAACTCTTCCGAAAGTAGCGACTTCATCCGAGCGTTCGATCGGGTCTGTTGTCGCACCGCCAGTGGGCGCCACGCTGCCAGTCGTCGAGCCGATCATTAACGACGAAGAATTCGAGAAGGCGGTTCCTCCGCTACCGTCCGGCGCCGATCCGGCGCTCGACATGCCTCTTGAGAGCATTGACGAGTTCGAGCGGCGATTAGTCGCTGGCAGCAACAACATTGCCCTTCCATCGTCCGATCCGGAACTCTCCCGGCCGTTGCCCCCGCTCGGGCAATTCGACGTTCGCGACGTTGAACTGGCCACTTCCGAGGCAAGTCCATCTCCTACCGAGACGCGCTACACGGTGACGGTCGAGGGCCTCGACAAGCCCGATGCTGAGACGGAAACCTCGCTTCAAAATCAGTTCAACGCACTCTCGGCCCTTCGCGAGAGCAAGGGCAAGGCCGCCAACGAAGCGATGCTTGCCGCTCGCCTCACCGAGGATTCCAAGCTTCTCCAGCGCATCCTTCAGGCAGAGGGCTGGTACGACGCGAAGGTCGACACGCGGATCGATCATGACGCCGCAGCCCCGACCGCGCCTGCCAAGGCCGTGCTCAGCGTTGTCGCGGGCAATCGCTTTTCACTGGGCACGGTGACGGTCACTGCCGGTCCCACCGTCCCGCCCGCGCTCATCACCGACAGTCTTGCGCTCAAACCCGGTCAGCCGATCGTCGCCGATCGTATCCAGGGCGCCGAGGCCAATGTTGCGATCGTTCTGCTGCAGAATGGCTATGCCTTTGCCGAAGTCGGCCAGCGCGACGTGCTGCTCGATCCCGAAACCCATCTCGGCGACTACACGCTGCCCGTGACGGTCGGCCCGCGCGGACGGTTCGGCGCGGTGAAGACTGCGGGCAAGCTGGCGTTCGACGCACATCATGTCTCGATCCTTGGCCGCTTCAAGGCCGGCGATCTCTACGACAGCAGGCAGGTCGACGACCTGCGCAAGGCGCTCGTCGCGACGGGACTGTTCTCGACCGTTACCGTCGTCCCCGAGCGGACGGCGCAAAAGAATGCCGACGGCACGGAGCCCGTTACGTTGCTGGTGACGCAGGATGCTGGAAAGCCCCGAACACTCGCCGCGACTGGGGGCTATGGCACTGGCGAAGGCTTTCGCGTCGCCGGTAGCTGGACGCACGCGAACTATTTCCCGCCCGAGGGCGCGGTCAGCGCGGCTGCGGTTCTTGGCACCGCCGAACAGAGCGCCTCGCTGACCTTCCGCCGCTCGAACGCGGGCAAGCGCGATCGCACTTTCCAAGTCACGCTCCAGGCGCTGCACAGCAATTACAAGGCGTTCGAAGCGCTCACTGGGCAACTGTCGGCGCGGCTGAGCTATGACAGTACGCCCTTGTGGCAGAAGCCGTTGACCTACGCGGTCGGGGCCGAAATCCTCGGCACGGTCGAGGAGTCCTATGACGTCGGCGCCGCCGCGCGGACCAAGCGTCGCTACCTGATCGGCGGGCTCAGCGGTTTGGTCGGAATCGATCGAACCGACAGCCTCTTGAACCCGACCAGGGGCTTCCGCACCAGCATCCTGCTCCAGCCCGAAGGCTCGCTGAGCGGGCGCTTCACGCCGTATATTCGCGGCCAGCTCGATGCCAGCGCCTACCTCCCGTTCGGCGACGGCTTCGTGCTTGCGGCGCGGGCGCGCATCGGGTCGAGCGCCAATATCGACCGCGACACGCTCGCCCCGTCGCGCCGTTTCTATGCCGGTGGCGGCGGCTCGGTGCGCGGCTTCAGTTACCAGGGACTCGGCCCGCGTGATCCCGACAATCGCCCGGTCGGCGGGCTCAGCGTTGTCGAAGGAGCGGCAGAAGCGCGCTATCGCTTTGGCAATTATGGCATCGTCGGCTTCGTCGACATCGGTCAGGTCTACAACAAGCGCGTCCCGGACTTCAGCAATCTGCGCGCGGGGGTCGGCATCGGCGGGCGCTTCTACACCGACTTCGGCCCCTTCCGCCTCGACGTCGCGACCCCGGTCGGGCGCAAGAAGGGCGAGAGCCGCTTCAATCTCTACGTCTCGATCGGGCAGGCCTTCTAATGGCCGACGATGGCCTCCACGACGATCCGCCGGGCGAGGCCATCGTCGTTCGTCGCAGGCCGTGGCCGGGGTGGGTGCTCCGCTGGCTGCTCATCCTGTTGCTCGGGATCGTCGCGCTGGGGGCGATCCTCATCGTCGGCCTCAACAGCAATGCCGGACGTCGCTTCGTCTCCGGGCAGATCGAGGCGATGGCTTTCCCGAACGGAATGAAGATCGGCATCGGCCGGATCGACGGCTCGCTATACGGCAAGGCGACGCTCCACGATCTGACGCTGTCGGATACCAAGGGCGTGTTCCTTACCGCCCCCGTGGTCGCACTTGACTGGCGTCCCTTCTCCTACTTCCGCAACCATATAGACGTCCGCAGCGCGGTCGCGCCGACAATGACGCTCGCCCGCCTGCCGGCGTTCAAGGCGTCGGCGCCGAGCGACGCGCCGCTGCTGCCCGACTATGACATCGACATCGGCCGGTTGAAGGTCGAGCGAATGATCCTCGAGGCCCCCGTGACCAGGCAACGCCGGATCGGATTGATCGACGGCGTCGCGCACATCGCCAACCGCCGCGCGCAGGTCGCCTTACACGGTGCCGTGATTGCCGAAAAAGGGACCGCAGGCGGCGACCGCCTCGACCTCAAGATCGACGCCGTGCCCGAAAAAAACCGGCTCGACGTCGGACTCGTCCTCGATGGACCCGCTAATGGCCTCGTCGCCAAGTTCGCCGGGCTGACCGCGCCGGTGTCGCTTCGCATCGAGGGCAAGGGCGACTGGAAGAAATGGGATGGGCGCCTGCTCGCCGATCTCGATAATAGCCCGTTCGCGCGGCTGACGCTGAGCGCGCGCGACGGCCGCTTCGGCATCAAGGGACCGACCCGGATCGCGCGCCTCGTCACCGGTCCGACCGCCGCCATACTCGGCCCGATCACCACCATCGACCTGCAATCGGACTGGGCCAACCGCCGTGCCGACGTCTCGGGGACGGTCGGCAGCGATGCGTTCAAGCTCGTTACCAACGGCAAGCTCGACCTATCCCAGAATCGCTTCGAGGACCTTCACCTCACCTTTGCACTACTCAAGCCGAGCGTCCTCGCTCCCAACCTCAACGGGCGCGACCTACGTGCCGACGCGACGCTCAACGGCACTTTCATGACGCCAACCGCCGACTATGTGCTGACCGCAACGACGCTCGCCTTCAACGACATGGCGCTTCAGGGCTTCGCCGCGCGCGGCCGGGCCCTTGTCGACAAGGATCACACGACCATTCCGCTGACGGCGACCGCGCGCGTCATCACCGGGCTCGACAGTGTCGCCGGGGGGCGGCTGAACAACGTGCGGCTCGACGGCGATCTCGCGGTCGACTGGCCGCGCATCCTGTCGGACAATATCCGCATCCGCTCCAACCGGATCGATGCCAAGTTGATCCTTCTCGCGAACGTCGTGACTGGGCTCTACAGCGGCGCGGTCGAGGGGCGCGTCAACGATTATCGCGTCAACAGTGTCGGCATCTTCAACATGGACACGCACGCCGATCTTAAGTCGATCGCGGCGGGCGGTTACAGCCTCGTCGGCCGGATCCGCGCGCAATCGACGCGGCTGTTTAACGATGGCGTGCGAAGCTTTCTCGGCGGCAATCTCACCTTGTCGAGCGATGTCGCCTATGGTCGCGACGGGATCATTCGCTTCGCCAGGTTGCGCATGTCCTCGCCCCAACTGACCGTAACCGACGGGCGGGGTACCTATGCCACCGACGGCCGCATCGACCTGAAGGCGGTCGGGGTGTCCAAGCCCTTCGGCCCAGTCGGGGTCATTGTTTCCGGCACGCTCACCAACCCCCACGCGATCGTCACCGCCGCGCGCCCGGACCTTGGCTTGGGCATCGCGGGCTTTCGCGCCGACATCCGCGCCGTTGGCACTGGCTATCGCGTGCTAGCCAGCGGAGCGAGCAGCTACGGCCCCTTCACCGCCGACCTCCTCGTCAACGCCGCGTCGGGCCCGCTGGCGATCGACGTCACGCGCGCGACGATCGCCGGGATCAACGTTCATGGTCACGTGGTCCGCTCGGCCGTCGGACCATATGTGGGCCGGCTCGATGCGGCGGGCCAGGGCCTCGGCGGGATCGTGCGCCTTGCCGCCGCGGGCCGATTCCAGCAGCTGCTGGTGAACCTTCGCGCCAACAATACCGTGATTCCCGCCCCGACAAATATCCGCGTCGGTGCAGCGATCGTCGACGCGCGGATCATTCTCTACGACCAGCCCGAAATCATCGCCGACGTGCAGGTCGCGCAGACGCGCTACCAGTCTACCGACATCAACGCGCTCCGCGCAATCATCAACTATCGCGGCGGGCGCGGGTTCGCCCGCGTGCTCGCCGAAGGCACATCGGGCGTCCCCTTCCGCGTCGCGATCAACAGCGACCTTCAGCCGGGTCTGTGGCGCGCCGCGCTCAAGGGGCGCGTCAACGGCATCGATATCCAGACCGCGTCGTCCGCCCGGATCATCCCCCGCCGCAACGGCTATGAACTGCTGCCGACAACCTTGAGCTTCCCGCAAGGCAGCGTCCGCCTTGCCGGCACCTACGGCCCGGGCGTGCGCATCCAGAGCCGCATCGACCGGCTCGATATGGCGCTGATCAACAGCTTCTCCCCCGGCCTTGGCGTCAACGGCAAGGCGACCGGAAGCATTGACTTCGATCAAGCCTCGTCGACCAGCTTCCCGCGCGCCGACGTCCGCCTTTCGATCCGCGACTTCACGCGCACCACCGCCGCCTCGGTCAGCCAGCCGGTCGACATCAACTTCGTCGGCCAGCTCCAGCCCGGTACCGCCACCGCACGCGCCGTGATGCGGACCCGCAGAACGGTCATCGGCAGTCTCCAAGCCGACATTGTTCCCCTCGCCTCGGGAAGATGGAGCCGCCGCCTGATGGACGGCTCCTTGCGCGGCGGGCTTCGCTACGTCGGCCCGGCGGACACGCTCTTCTCCTTCACCGGCCTTCCCAACCAGCGGCTCGCTGGCCCGCTCGGGGTCGCCGCAGACTTCAGCTGCACCGTCTCGCGCGCCTGCCTCCAAGGGATCATTCGCGGCAAGAACATGAGCTACGAGAACGTCACCTACGGAACGCGCCTGTCGCAAATGTCGCTCAACGGGCACTTCACCGGCGACCGGCTCGAGATCGATCAGCTCACCGCGGGCGCCGGTGCCGGCACCGTGACCGGCAAGGGAAGCGTCAGCCTTGCAGCGGCGAGCGGCTACCCCGCCCGCTTCGACCTCAAGCTCGACAACGCCCGCCTCGCCAACAGCGAAATGCTGCGCGCCAGCGCGACGGGCGATGTCCAGCTGGTCAAGGACGCCAATGTCGGCCCGCGTCTGACCGGCGCGATCACCTTGCCCTCGACCCGCTACCAGATCATCCGCCAAGGGAGCGCGAGCGTCCCCGAGCTGACCGGCGTCCGCTTCAAGCCGCCAAGGGGCCGCCCGAGGGTCACCGGCGATGCACCCACCGGAACCAGCCAAGGCTTCGGCGACGTCGTGCTCGACCTGTCGATCCGCGCGCCGGGCCAGCTGTTCGTCAGCGGGATGGGGCTCGAATCCGAATGGCGCGCCAACCTCAACGTGACCGGCACCAACCAGTCACCGCGCATCGCCGGCGACTTCAGCCTGGTACGCGGGACGCTGGGCTTTGCCGGCCGGTCGTTCACGCTCGATAGCGGGCGGATCAACTTCAACGGTGGTCCCGCGACCGACGCTACGATCAACCTTACCGCAAGCGAGACGATCGAGGCCGTCGCGGTCACGCTCAACGTCACCGGTTCGGCGACCAATCCGCAAATCAGCTTCTCGAGCAGCCCCGGCCTGCCGCAGGACGAAATCGTCTCGCGCATCCTGTTTGGAAGTTCGATCGGCAATCTGTCGGCGATCCAAGCGGTGCAACTCGCTGCCTCGCTCAACTCGCTTCGCGGAAGCAGCGGCGGGCTCAATCCGCTCGGCAAGCTTCGCTCGATCGCGGGGATCGACCGACTGCGGATCCTCGGCCCCGACGACACAATTGGTCGCGGCAATGCCCTGGCGGCGGGCAAATATATCTCGAAGAACATCTATCTCGAGGTCATCACCGACGCCCGCGGCTTCACCGCGACCCAGCTCGAAGTCACGCTGTCGCGGGCACTATCGGTGCTCAGCCAGGCCGGCGGATCGAATTCGACCAACGTCAGCGTCCGCTATCGCAAGACCTATTGATGCGCCACTTTCTGCCCTTGCTTGCCCTGGCACTGTTGAACGCCTGTCATCAGCGCCAAACCTTCGACGAGCGCTACAACAGCACCGCGTCGGGCATTGAGAAGCGCGCGGCCGACCTCGACCGCCAGGCCAAGGACAATAATTCGGCACGTGAAGCCAATGACGTCCGTTGAAGATAAGTCCCGTGATCACCTACGGACACGAAACGCTCATCGACCGAAGGCCCAACCCAGCGCGCGTTCTCATTTCGAAAATATCCGGTTTCGGAATGGGAAGAAATTGGCGCCACGACCGATTTTGGGCGCGAAGCAGCCGGCGACGTTTGCATCGGTGAAGGTCGGCTTTCGATCTAACGCCACCCGTGAGCGGACCGTCGCATAACCACCCATTGTACGAACCCGCTCCGCGGGAGTGACGCTCGTGGTGGGGTCGACCATATAGATTGAGGTGTTGAGCGCGGCGGAGTCGCGGGCCGATCATGGAGTTCCCTTCATTTCGAGAGGAACCCCCATGATGACAGCCTCAGTTGACCGTCCGCTCACGCCGCTGCGCCAGCGCATGTTTGATGACATGGCCCTGCGCGGCCTGCGATCGGATACCCAGCGCGATTACATCCGGTTCGTGGCGAGGTTCGCGACCTTCCTCGGGCGGCCGCCGGACACTGCGACGGCGGGCGATGTGCGTCGCTTCCAGCTCCATCAGCGCGAACAGGGCGCCCAGCCTCCCACCCTCAATAGCACGGTCTCGGCCTTGCGCTTCT
>JANMWM010000269.1:0-24728 GCA_031394005.1 Sphingomonas sp. | reverse complement strand
CGATCATCCGCCTTGGTAAGCGCGCCTTCCAGCGTTTCGGGCGTCGTCGGCGGCACGGCGTTCTCGGTCATCGGCCGCTCGCTGTCCGGTCGGGGAGATTGTTAGTCGCTCAGCTTGTGAAGCGCCGAGCCTATGTGTGCGGCAATGTGGTCGGTCTTGCTGCTCTTGATCTCATATTGCGGCGCTTCGGCACTGGCACGGTGCATGTGGCCCTTATAATCGAAATCACGGGTGTGAACCTTGATGATCGTCCCGCTGACGTGACCGGCCTCCGAGTTCCATCCGACACGATCCCTGACCTTGAATCGTTTCGTCATCTGCTATCTCCAAAAAGGGTAGATTTCTACTCGGCCATTCTCACGCGGGTCCGGAGACCCCATCTGTAACGCATGAAGACGCTGGATTCCCTGCTGGTTGAGGTTCGCGCGTGCCGGGCGTGCGCCGATGCTCTTCCGCTCGGCCCGCGACCCGTCGTCCAACTGTCGCCGACGGCGCGCATCCTTGTCGCCAGCCAGGCGCCAGGGACCAAGGTGCACGAGAGCGGGATTCCGTTTTCCGACGCGTCGGGTGATCGACTGCGCGAGTGGATGGGGGTGTCGGACGACATATTCTACGACGAGCGCCAGATCGCGATTGTGCCGATGGGGCTGTGCTATCCGGGGCGATTGCCAGGCGGTGGCGATGCGCCACCCCGTCCCGAGTGCGTGCCACTTTGGCGTGATCGGTTGCTGGCGCAGATGCCCAATCTGCGGTTGACGTTACTAGTCGGTGGCTATGCACAGGCCCATGCGCTGGGGCCGGGCACGATGGCCGAGCGGGTGATAACCTTTCGCGACCATCTGCCCGCCATCTTTCCGCTGCCGCATCCCTCGTGGCGCTCAAGGCATTGGGCGGCGAAGAATCCGTGGTTCGATGTGGATGTGCTGCCCGCACTCCGCCACGCGATCCAAGAGGCGCTCGCATGACGGCGGCCGCAATTCCGCCCGTTTACACGATCGGCCATTCCACGCGAAGCATCGCCGAGTTCGTCGAACTGCTGCGCCAGGGACAAGTCGAACTGGTCGTTGATATTCGCAGCACGCCGCGATCTCGAACCAACCCTCAGTTCAATTTTGATGCGTTACCAGAAGCGCTCTCGGCGTGGCAGATCGGCCATCGGCAGATCATTGAGCTAGGTGGCCGCCGGACCAAGTCGAAGGTGGTCCCGCCTGAGGTAAACGGCTTCTGGATTAATCAGAGCTTCCACAATTACGCGGACTACGCGCTGTCCGACGAGTTCCACCTCGGCTTGTCTAGCCTGACCGAATTGAGCTGTGAGCGACGGTGCGCGATCATGTGCTCGGAAGCGGTCTGGTGGCGCTGCCATCGGCGGTTCGTTGCTGATTACCTCCTACACGACGGAAGGGAGGTCTTCCATTTGATGGGGACTGCGCTTGTCGATATCGCCAAGATGAACAGGGCGGCGCGCGGGGACGGCGCGTCGCTCGTCTATCCCGCCCTCAAAGCGGCTGCGTTATAGATCGGGCAAGTGGACGTGGAACTAACGAACTCAGGTGCGACTGGAGAGCCGCCTTTTACATATTCTCGCGCAACTTCCTGGCACAATAGCAACGCCGCTCTCCGGCGCGCTACCTTTAGGTTGCTCGAGCAGAAAAGAGTTTGGGCTGCGAGCGTACACTCACGGCATGTCAGTGTCACTAGATCCTCTCGCCGGAGCCCAGTGAGAGCAGCTAGCCTTAGCCCGTCCACTAGGTGCGGACGTTCGACTTTCGCCGCCTTGGCTTCGAACCGAGCGATATCATCATCTGTCCAGATGATCCCTGCGCGCTGTCCGTTCCGATACAGCGTGGTCCTGTCTACCGCTACGGTTAACACGACTCGTCCCCTTAGTCGGCCGTATTTGAGCAGCGTCCGAAGCACCATGACGCCGATGTCGGCCGCGCGCGGCGTGTCCGCTCGAGAATCCCGCCAAGCGACCACCTTGGCGACCATCCGGGCGTCGTTCCACACGGCCAGTGGAGTCTCGCGCGATTTTTCCTCGATTCAGTCAAGCGCCGATCCCCAGGTCTTCTTCGTGCCAGCCGACAGCCTTTGCCACTCAGGACCAGACGGACGTTCCGGATCCATCGAACGCCATTCCCGGATCAGCGAGAGAAGCGTCGTGGGATCGGGCGCATGCTCGCTCTCATGCCATTGCTGGATCGCCTTCAATTCCGCTGGTCCGAGCTGCGGCCTCGCCGCTCGCGTGGTCGCGAGAACACAGGGCCCGCCGCGCCAGGCATAGACGTAGCAGCGGATCGGTTTCCCGGGCTGAGCGCGGCGAACGATGTGAACACCCTTGATCACAATCGACCCGCGGCATCCCACCGATCGAATTCGCCGGTTGACGGACGACCGGCAGCTTCCGCTCGGCTCAGGCGGATCGTGGCGTCGGGTAGCAAATCCACGCTGGTTACGTCGACACCAGTGGCTCGGACGGTTTGGACAGCTCGCCGGATTTCCGTCGTGCAGGCGTAGTTGCGCTCGGCGCGGGTTTGGTTACCCATCTTGCTTGCTCTGCCGCTGTCAAGGCAGCGGTCCACGGCTCATCATTTTCTGGATGAATGACATCGCAAAGCTGTTCGGTATGCATCACGCCGACCTAGGCCCAAGTGCTTTCTTTGGAAAATAGAGGATGCCATGGATGCCGGCCAGTCGAGAGGGAAAGTGAAGATCTGGATTTCGCTCGCATGATTGCATAGCGGACGATCCACTAGCGGCCCACTTCGAGCCGCAGGGCCGGCAGACTTTGTCGGTAACCGGCGAGCAAGCAAGGTACGTTTTACACAGTTGCGATAAGCCACTGAAATCGTTCAGTCAGAAATAGCCATGTTTTACAGCAGATAGACCGGAAAACTGCCATTATCACGAGCTTAGGAAGCTTCTGCTCTGCCATTGAGCTATACCCGCTCGGGTGGCCCAAGTGGGATGGCGGGCGGGGCAGCGTCAACGGGGATATGCTCGACGCGGGTGCCAGGACGCGATTAAGGGACTGCGATGGACCAGAAAAAAAGAGGCCGGGCACCGCTGGAGGGACGGCGGGTACTCGACCTGTCGCGGGTGCTGGCGGGGCCGTGGAGCACGATGGTGCTGGCCGACCTCGGCGCCGACGTAATCAAGGTCGAGCATCCGCGCGGCGGGGATGATACGCGGCGTTGGGGGCCGCCGTTCGCGGGGGGCGAGAGCGCCTATTATCTGTGCGCCAATCGCAACAAGCGCAGCATTGCGATCGATCTCGCGACGGCCGATGGGCAGGCGGTCGTCCGCGAGCTTGCCGCAAGGGCCGACGTGCTGGTCGAGAATTACAAGCTGGGCGGTCTCGACAAATATGGGCTCGGGTACGACGCGCTGAGCGCGCTCAATCCGCGGCTCATCTATTGCTCGGTGTCGGGGTACGGCCGCATCTCGCCAGTCGCGGCCCGCGCCGGCTACGATTATGTCATTCAGGCCGAAGCGGGTTTGATGGCAGTGACCGGCGAGGTCGATGGCGAGCCGGTCAAGGTCGGGGTCGCGGTTGCCGACCTGTTCACGGGCATGGCTGCAGCGCAGGCAATCCTCGCCGCGCTGATTGCCGCCGACCGCGACGGGGTGGGGCAGCACATCGACATGGCGCTTTACGATTGCCAGCTGGCGATGATGGCCAATGTTGCGAGTGCCGCGCTGATGACGGGCCGCGAGCCCGAGCGATTCGGCAACGGCCATCCGACGATTGTGCCCTATGAATTGTTCGCGACGAGTGACGGGACATTCGTCATCGCGGTCGGGAATGACGGGCAGTTCGCGGCGCTGAGCCGTCTGCTCAAGCGGGTCGATCTGAGCGAGGACCCGCGTTTTGCGACGAACAAGGCGCGGGTGGTCAACCGCGAGGCGCTGCTCGCCGAATTGCACACGATCTTTGCGAGCCGGCCGACGCGCTATTGGCTCGACGGATTGCGCGCGGTCGGAGTGCCGACGGGCGAGGTGCGCGGCGTCGGCGCGGCGCTGGCGGCGCCCGAGACGATTGCGCGCGGCATGGTGCGGCATGTGCCGCATTCGACAGCGGGCGAGATCGGGATGGTGGCGTCGCCGCTGAAGCTTGGGCGCACCCCGACGGTCGAGCCTATTGCGCCGCCGCTACTAGGCGCTGACGGCGACGCAGTGCTGGCCGAGCTGGGTTACGCTTCGGAGCGTATTGCTGGGTTGCGCGCGTCGGGGGCGATCGGCTGATCGCTCAGACGGGGAGCGCGGTAGTATATTTGACCCGCTTCAACGCGAAGTGCGAGTTGGACGAGGCGACCGCCGGGTGGCGGAGGAGGTCCTGCATCAGGAATGCCTCGAAATCGCGGACGTCGCCGACGACGATGCGCAGCATGTAATCCCAGTCGCCGGTCATCGAATAGCATTCCATGACTTCGGCGCGGTCGAGGACGAAGGCCTCGAGGCTGGCGCGCGCGTCGGGCTGCTGCGAGTTAAGGCGGACGTGGCAGACGACGTCAAGCCCGCGGCCGATCGATGCCGGGTCGAGCAGGCGAACCGCGGGGCCGAGGATGCCGGCCTCCTCGAGCGCGCGGATGCGGCGCCAGCAGGAGGCGGGAGAGGATGAAACTTCGGCGGCAAGCGCGGCATGGCTGATGCTGGCGTCGCGCTGGAGCACAGCAAGGATACGGCGGTCGGTAGCGTCAAGGGCTGGGCGGGGCATATTGTTCATCGCACCTTAGTTTCATGGAGGGGAATTATCAGCAATCCGCGCAATACGCGCAAGACTGGAAGGAATTTACAGCGTTTTGCGGATATTCTCCCACTCAAGAGAGGCCTGTATGACGCTAAAGATGCTTGAGCAGCCTACACCCAATTTCCCGGTCGCCGTTGCGCTCGGCAAGACCGACTGGCGGCGGGTGGCGTATCTGACCCTGTTGTCGCGCTCGCTCGACGAGATGGAGGAGCAGCGGCTCGTCCCCGAGAAGAAGATTTTCTACCAGTTTTCGGCGCGCGGGCACGACATGGCGCAGGTGCTGTTGGGGCTGAAGCTCGACCGGCCGCAGGACGCGGCTTGCGGCTATTATCGCTCACGCCCGCTGCTGCTCGCGTTGGGCGTCGATCCCGAGGTCGCGCTGGCCTCGGCGATGGCACGCGAGGGGGGGTATTCGGGTGGGCGCGACATCGGCACGGTGTTCAACTTTCCCAATCCCGAAGGCGCGTCGGCGCTGCCGATGTGCGGGGGGGTCGGCGCGCAGTATACGCCCACGGTGGGTTGGGCGCAGGCGATCGATTATTATCGAAACCTGCTCGGCGATACGTCTTACGAGGGCGCGATTGCAGTCGCGCTGGGGGGCGACGCCTCGGTCGCAGCGAACGGTTTTTGGTCGGCGCTAACGATTGCGACGACGCAGAAGCTGCCGATGCTATTCTACATCGAGGATAACGGGTTCGGGATTTCGGTGCCGTCGACCTTCCAGACTCCGGGGGGCGACATCGCCGCCAACCTCGCGAGTTGGCGGGGCCTGGAGATTTTCGACGGCGACGGGACCGATCCGGTAGCGGCTGAGCGGCTGGTCGATGCGGCGGTGGGGTTCGTGCGCGGGGGCGAGGGTCCGGCGCTCTTGCGGCTGACCGTACCGCGGCTCGAAGGGCATAGTTTCCAGGACACGCAGACTTACAAGTCCAACGCGCTGGTCGCGGCCGAATGGGCACGCGATCCGCTTCCCAAGCTGAAGGCACATCTCGTCGGGTCGGTGATGAGCGAGGGCGAGTGGCACACGCTCGAGGCCGAAGCGGGAGCGGCCGCCGAGCGGGCGCGCGAGGAGGCCGAGGCGCGGCCGGTGGCGCCGCTCGAAAGCGTTATGCGCAACGTCTTCTCCGAAGTGGGAGCGCTCCAGGCCATGGGTGGGCAGTGGACCAAGGGCTATTCGCCTCCTGAAACGACCAACGTTGCAGTGGGAACCGGGCAGCGAATCAATATGGTCACTGCGATCCGCCGGACGCTCGATCATGAACTGGAGATCAACCCGCGCGTTGTCCTGTTTGGCGAGGATATCGGGCCCAAGGGCGGGGTCCATGCGGTCACACTGGGCTTGCAGGCAAAGCATGGCGAGGCGCGCGTCTTCGACACCAGCCTCAGCGAGGAAGGGATCATCGGCCGAGCCGTCGGCATGGCGATCGCCGGCCTCATGCCCGTCCCTGAAATCCAGTTCCGCAAATATGCTGAGCCCGCGACCGAACAGATCAACGATGCCGGCACGATGCGCTGGCGCACCGGCAATCGCTTTGCCGCGCCGATGGTGGTGCGGATCCCCGGCGGCTTCTTTAAGTGCGGCGATCCGTGGCACAGCCAGACCAATGAGGTCGCGTTCATCCATAATCCGGGCTGGCAAGTCGCGGTGCCGTCGAATGCCGAGGACGCGGTGGGGCTGCTGCGCACGGCGCTTCGCGGCAACGACCCGGTGATTTTCTTCGAACATCGCGCGATGCTTGACCACGTGTGGGCGCGGCGGCCCTATCCAGGGGACGATTTCGCGCTGCCGTTTGGCAAGGCGAAGCTGACGCGCCAAGGCGACGATATCACGATCGTGACGTGGGGCGCGATGGTGCCGCGCTGCGAGGAAGCGGCCGAGGGGCGATCGGCTGATGTCATCGAACTGCGGACATTGATGCCGTGGGACAAGGCGGCGGTGCTGGCGAGTGTGCGGCGGACGCGGCGCTGCCTGATCGTCCATGAGGATTTGCAGACGGCGGGGTTCGGGGCGGAGATTGCCGCGGTCGTGTCGGATGAGGCGTTCATCGACCTCGACGCGCCGGTCGCGCGGCTGACCATGCCCGATATCCCGAGCCCGCATCACCCCGCGCTGCTCGATTGGGTGGTGCCGTCAGTGGCGAAGATTGCGGCCAAGATCGACGAGCTGGTGGGGTTTTGATGATCGATATTGTCGTTCCCGACGAGCAGGAAGGCACCAAGGCGGTCGTACGCTCGTGGCTGAAGAAGGTCGGCGAGCGGGTGGAGCTCGACGATCCCTTAGTCGAGCTCGAGACCGACAAGGTCACGCAGGAAGTGTCTTCGCCGGGGGCGGGCGTGCTGGCGGAGATTTTACTCGACAGTGACGCCGAGGCGATGCCGGGCGCGTTGCTCGGGCGGATTTCGGTTGAAGGCGTGGTTGCGGAAAAGGCAGGAGAAAGCGTTCCGTTGCGAGGCCCCTCGACGGTGCTCGGGCCAAACGGGTCGGGGGAGGAGCTTGCGCGCTTTTCGCCGTCGGTGAAGCGGGCGCTTCGGCAGCATGAGGTCGATCCCGCCGCGATCGCAGGTACGGGACGCAGCGGGCGGATCACGCGCGCCGATGTCGATGCGTTCATTGTTTCGAGCAAGGTGGAAGAGCCTGCTGCGCCACCGGTCATGAGGGGTGGCGTGACGAGCATCCCGCATGACCGTATGCGGCTGGCGATTGCGCACAACATGCTGAATTCTGTGACCGTCGCGCCCCATGTCACGGCGTTGTTCGAGTGCGATTTCAGCGCGATCATCGCCCACCGCGCGGCGCAAAAGGTGGCGTTCGAGCGCGACGGCGCGAACCTCACCTTCACCGCTTACTTTATCGCCGCGAGCGTCGCCGCGATGAGCACGGCGCCCGCGGTCAACAGCCGCTGGTTCGACGACCGGCTCGAGCTTTACGAGAACGTTAATATCGGGGTCGGGACGGCGCTTGGCGACAAGGGACTGGTCGTCCCGGTGATTAGCCAGGCGCAGACGCTGTCGCTCCTCGGGATCGCGCATAAGCTCGGCGATCTGACGACGCGCGCGCGGGCCAGCAAGCTTTCATCCACTGACCTGAAGGGCGGGACGTTCACCATTTCCAACCACGGCGTGTCGGGTTCGCTGTTCGCCACGCCAATCATCATTGCCCAGCCCCAATCGGCGATTCTGGGCATCGGCAAGACCGAAAAGCGCGTCGTCGTGCGCGAGGTCGGCGGCATCGATGCAATCCAGGTGCGACCGATGGCCTATGTCTCGCTAACCATCGACCACCGCGTCGTCGACGGGCACCAGACCAACGGCTGGCTTGCAAAATTCGTCGAGACCATCGAGCAGTGGCCGCTCTGAACGGGGGCGACGCGTGGCACGCAAACAGGCGGCGGATTATGACGAGCGGCGCGAGAAAATCGTCGAGCGCGCAGCCGACCTGTTCGCATCGCGCGGTTTTCGCGGCGCCAGCATGGCCAATCTCGCGGCGGCGTGCGTGACATCGAAGTCACTGCTGTACCACTATTATCCGTCAAAAGAGGAGCTGCTCTACGCGGTGATGCTGAGCCACATCGACGTGCTGGTCGCGGACGTTGCAGCGGTCGCTCGGGAGGAGGGCCCGGCGCGGGAAAAGCTCGACCTCATCCTTCACCGCTTCATGCACCATTATGTCGGCGCGGAGAGCCGGCAGAAGGTGCTGCTCAACGACCTCGTGCATTTGCCCGAGGACAAGCGTGCGAGCATCGTCGCCAAGCAGCGCGGTATCATCGACGCGGTCCAGGCGCTGCTGGTCGAAGTCGACCCGGCGCTGACTAGCGATCCGGTTGCCGCGCGGGTGCGGACGATGCTGCTGTTCGGAATGATCAACTGGACGCACACCTGGTTCAACGAGGGCGGGCCAGCCAGTGCTGACGCAATCGCAGGGGCGGCTTTCACCTTGATCGCGCGCTAGGCGTCGAAATCGAGTTCGACCTCGTCGGTCAGCGGCACTGCCTGGCACGTCAGGACATAGCCATCGGCGACTTCTTCGGCGCTGAGGCCGTAGTTGACCTTCATCGTCACCTCGCCGCTGACTAGTTTCGCGCGGCAGGTTGCGCACACTCCGGCCTTGCAGGCGTAGGGAGCGGGGAGGCCGCTGGCGCGGGCATTTTCGAGGATGCTGCCCTTGTCGGCGTCGAACGCGACCGTCCGGCGGCGGCCTTCGAGCGTGATTTTCACACGGCGCCCAGCGGCTTCCCGCTCGACGACGCGCATCGCAGCGGCCCGCACGGCGGACAGTTCGCCGACGGTGAAGCGCTCGATCAAGATGCGGCCCGCAGGAACGCCGGCGTTGGTCAATCCGGCCTCGACCGCGTCCATCATCGGGCCGGGGCCGCAGATGAAAGCGGCGTCGATCGCGGCGGGCCCGACTAGGTTGCTCAGGACCGCCGTAATCTTGGCGCTGTCGAGGCGGCCGTTGAACAGTTCGATGTCCTCCTCCTCGTCCTCGAGGAAATGATAGACCTGAAGCCGCGCCATGTAGCGGTTCTTGAGCGCGGCGATCTCTTCCAGGAACATGATCGAGTTGGTCGCACGGTTGCCGTAAAGCAGGATGAAGTCGCTGTCGGGCTCGGTCGCCAGCGCGGTCTTCATCAGCGACAGGATCGGCGTGATCCCCGACCCGCCGGCAAACCCCGCATAGGTCGCCCGACGTGCGGGATCGAACCTCCAGGTGAAGCTGCCGTGTGGCGGCATCAACTCGATCGTATCGCCGGGCTTCAAATTGGCATTGGCCCAGGTCGAAAAAATACCGCCTGCGGTCTGCTTGATCGCAACGCGCAACTCATTTTCGAAAGGCGCGGTGCACAGCGAGTAATTGCGGCGAATATCCTCACCGTCGATCTCGGTGCGAAGGGTCAAATGCTGGCCGGGCGTGAAGGCGAACGTCTCGCGCAGGCTCTCCGGCAGGACAAAACGCAGCGACACGGCGTCGTCGATCTCACGCCGCACCTCGGCAATGCGCAGCGCATGGAAAGCGGCGGACATTCAGGCTCTTAATGGCATTTGAAGCGATCGAACGGTTCAAGGCACGCGGTGCAACGCCATAGCGCCTTGCACGGGGTCGAGCCGAACCGGCTAACCTCGCGCGTGTCGGTCGATCCGCATTGCGGGCAGGCGACGACCTCGCTGCCGCGCGGGGATGGTGGGGCGATACCATAAGCGAGGAGCTTGGCGCGGCCCGCGTCACTGATCCAGTCGGTGGTCCACGGCGGCGAGAGAGTCGTCTCGACCGGTACCGCGCCGAACCCCGCTTCGTCGAGCGCGGCGCGGACCGATTGCTCGATCACGTGAGTCGCCGGGCACCCGGTGTAGGTCGGGGTGATCAGTACGGCAGGCGGGTCGCGGCGCACTCCGCGAACAATGCCGAGATCGAGCACCGACAAGACGGGAATTTCGGGATCGGAGACGTCGGCGAGGACGGCGAGGATGGCCTTCTCTGCCCACGCGTCGAGGCCGGCGTCGAGCAGCGTCACCACTTGGCGTCGGGGTAGCTGCGGGGCAGGAATTGCATCGTTGCCAGCAGATGGCCGAGATGCTCACTGTGGTGCCCGACGCGGCCGCCGCGGATCGCGTAGGGCAGAGGCAGGAGTTCGAGCTTCGCCTCGACAAAGGTGCGAGCGAGCGCGGCGTCGAACGCGGGGCGGAGCGCGGCTCGATCGGCAGCAATGCCTTGCGCGACGAGGCTTCGCTCAAGCTCATCCTGGTCGAACATTTCCTCGACGAAGCGCCAGTGCCAGTCGAACCCGGCGATCATCCGATCGCGGCTTTCCGCGGTCCCGTCGCCGAGCCGCACCACCCAGTCGGCGGCGAGGTCGGCGTGATAAGTTACCTCCTTGACCGCTTTCGCCGCAATTTCGGCGATGCGAGCGTCGGCCGATCGGGTGAGCGCTTCGAACAGCCCGAGACTGTAAGTCGCAAATAGGAAATGGCGCGCGATCGTCTGCGCGAAATCGCCATTGGGCTGCTCGACCAGCAGGCAATTGCGGAAGGCGAGCACATCGCGATGGAAGGCAAGAGTGTCGCCGCTGCGCCCCTTGCCTTCGAGCTCGCCGGCATGGTCGAGAAACAGCGTTGCCTGGCCGATGAGGTCGAGCCCCATGTTGGCGAGGCTCAGGTCGACCTCGACCGACGGCGCATGGCCGCACCATTCGGCTAGCCGCTGGGCGAGGATCAGACTGTCGTCACCGAGCCGCAGCAGATAGTCGAAATGCGCCGGATGCCATTCGACCGCGCGCATTTCGCCGATTGCGCCATAATGCGGCGCCCGTTCGGCAGTGCGGACGTCCTCGGGACTGATCGTCGGGAGCGACGGCATCACATATGCTTCAGTTCGTCGGGCAGGTCATAGAAGGTCGGGTGGCGATAGACCTTGTCCGCCGCGGGCTCGAACATCGCCGCCGAATCGCCGGGGTCCGACGCAACGATGTCGGCCGAGCGCACGACCCACATGCTGATCCCCTCCTCGCGTCGCGTGTAGGCATCGCGCGCGTGACGGATGGCGAGCTCGCTGTCGGGCGCATGGACCGACCCCACATGGCGATGGCTAAGCCCCCCGCGCGCTCGCAGGAACACTTCCCAAAGCGGCCAATCCTTGCTCAAGCCGCGATCCGCGCCAGTCGCTTGGCCTCATGCGCATCGGCCGCCTCGCGCACCCAGGCGCCGTCGTCCCAAGCCTTGCGCCTCGCCAGCAGCCGTTCCTTCGCGACCGCGCCCTCGCCCCGCACGACCGCGTAGAATTCGTCCCATTCGATCGCGCCGAAATCGTACCCACCCTTGGCTTCGTTCCAGAAAAGGTCGTCGTCGGGGATGCGAAGCCCAATTAGCTCCGCCTGCGGCACTGTCGCATCGACGAATTTCTGGCGAAGCTCATCATTGGTATCGCGCTTGATCCGCCAGCGCATAGAGCGCTCGGTGTTCGGCGAATTGTCATCGGGCGGGCCGAACATCATCAGGCTCGGCCACCACCAGCGGTTCAGCGCGTCCTGTGCCATCGCCTGCTGCTCGGCCGTCCCCGCCATCATCGCCATCATGATCTCATAGCCCTGGCGCTGATGGAAACTTTCCTCCTTACACACCCGCACCATCGCGCGGGCATAAGGGCCATAGCTGGTGCGTTGGAGCGGCACCTGGTTCATGATCGCCGCGCCATCGACCAGCCAGCCGATCGCCCCCATGTCGGCCCAGGTCAGTGTCGGGTAATTGAAGATGGTCGAATATTTGGCCTTCCCCGAATGGAGCGCCTCGATCATCTCCTGCCGTGACGTACCGAGCGTCTCGGCGGCGCAATAGAGGTAGAGGCCGTGCCCCGCTTCGTCCTGGATCTTGGCGAAGAGGATGGTTTTCCGGCGCAGCGAAGGCGCGCGCGTAAGCCAGTTGCCCTCAGGTAGCATCCCGACGATCTCGCTGTGCGCATGCTGGCTGATCTGTCGGATCAGCGTCTTGCGATAGGCCTCGGGCATCCAGTCCTTGGGCTCGATGAATTCGTCGGCGGCAACCCGCGCCTCGAACGCTGCGACCAGCGCGAGGTCCTCGCGATCGATCGGGGTCGGAGAAGTCTTGCCAAGCTCAGTCGTGTACATCGCGTGCCTCCAACCCCGTGATAGAATTAACCGACCAAGCGGTCAACGAATTGCGTCTTTGTTGTTCCGCTGATTCACGCCATCGGCGAAAGCGCGAGCGCTTTCGCCTCAGATAATCAGCCTCAAACGCGCTCGAGCACCATCGCGATCCCTTGCCCGACCCCGATGCACATCGTGCACAGCGCGAGGCGACCGCCGCTCCGGTGAAACTCCTCGGTCGCGGTCAGCACTAATCGCGCGCCCGACATGCCGAGCGGATGGCCCAGCGCAATCGCCCCGCCATTCGAGTTCACATGCGCGCCGTCATCGGGAAGCCCGAGCTCGCGCAGCACCGCGAGGCCCTGCGCGGCGAAGGCCTCATTAAGCTCGACGACATCGATCTGCGCGATCGTCAACCCGAGCCGCTCGAGCAGCTTCTTCGACGCCGGCGCCGGCCCGATCCCCATGATCCGTGGCGGCACCCCGGCAACCGCCGTCCCCAGGATCCGCGCCCGAGGGGTCAGCCCGTGCCGTATCACCGCCGCCTCGCTAGCGACGATCATCGCCGCCGCGCCATCGTTGACCCCGGAGGCATTGCCCGCCGTCACCGTCCCGCCCTGCCGAACGATCGGTTTCAGCTTCGCCAGTGCCTCGACGCTAGTTTCACGCGGATGTTCGTCGCGTGTCACGACGACCGGATCGCCCTTGCGCTGCGCAATCGCCACCGGGACGATCTCGGCCTCGAAGCGCCCGCTCGCCTGCGCAGCGCTGGCGCGGCGCTGGCTTTCCGCAGCGAATTTGTCCTGGTCCTCGCGGCTTACGCCAAACTCGTCGGCGACATTCTCCGCCGTCTCGGGCATCGAATCGACGCCATAGTGCGCCGTCATCAGCGAATTGACGAAGCGCCAGCCGATCGTCGTGTCATAAACCGTATTGGCGCGCGAAAAGGCGGTTTCGGCCTTGGGCATGACGAATGGCGCGCGGCTCATGCTCTCGACCCCGCCGGCGATGATCAGCTCGGCCTCGCCCGCCCGAATCGCGCGCGCCGCAGTTCCGACCGCGTCCATGCCCGATCCGCAAAGTCGGTTGATCGTCCCGCCCGGAACCTCGGTGCCGAGCCCCGCGAGCAGCCCCGCCATCCGCGCGACGTTGCGATTATCTTCCCCCGCCTGGTTGGCGCAGCCGAGGAGCAGATCGTCGACCTGGGCCCAGTCGAGACCCGGATTGCGCTCCTTCAGCGCGCGCAACGGGATCGCCGCCAGATCGTCGGGACGGACCGATGACAGCGACCCGCCATAACGCCCAATCGGGGTGCGCACCGCGTCGCAGATAAAGGCGTCGGCCATTGCAGGATCCTCATTAGCCTGAGTTCGCGTCCGGGCGTAGCGAGGCGCTTGGTCCTTGCCAAGAATTCGCCGACCGGGCAGTCGCATTATCCCCGGATGGAGTGAGCATGGCCTGCGAAACGATCCTGTTCAGCGTCGAGGGCGGGGTTGCCCGTCTGACGTTCAACCGCCCCGAACGACTCAACAGCTTTACCGTCCAGATGCACGGCGAGGTCGCCACTACGATGGAGCAAGTCGAGGCCGATCCCGCGATCCGCGCGCTGCTCCTGACCGGCGCCGGTCGCGGTTTCTGCGCCGGGCAGGACCTTGCCGACCGTGCGGTCGCGCCGGGGGATGCCCCGGTCGATCTCGGCGAGGCGGTCGATCTCTACTGGTCGCCGCTGATCCGGCGACTCACCACGCTTCCCAAGCCCGTTGTTTGCGCGGTCAACGGCGTCGCGGCGGGAGCCGGGGCCAATATTGCGCTCGCCTGCGACATCGTCATCGCCGCGAGGAGCGCCAAGTTCATCCAGTCCTTCGCCAACATCGGACTGATTCCGGACTCGGGCGGGACTTGGGTGCTCCCGCGCCTCGTCGGCCAAGCGCGCGCGCTTGGCCTCGCGCTGACCGGCGAACCATTGCCCGCCGAGAAGGCCGAGCAATGGGGGATGATCTGGAAGTGCGTCGACGATGATGCGCTTGAGACGGAGAGCGTGGCCATCGCGCGCAAGTTCGCCGCGGGGCCGACGCGCGGGCTCACCGCGACTAAGGCGCTGATCCGAAGCTCGAGCCTGAATTCGCTCGGCGATGAACTCGACCTCGAGCGCGACGCGATGCGCCAGCTCGGCTTTTCGGACGATTATCGCGAGGGGGTTGCCGCCTTTCTCGCCAAGCGCGCGCCCGCGTTCACCGGTCGCTGAAGGACTTCTGCATGACGACGATGCTTAGGAATTACGCCGCCGATACATGGGTCGAGGCGAGCAGCGGGACTGCGGCCATCCGCTCGGCGATCACCGGCGCCGAGGTCGCGCGCACCGGTAGCGACGGGCTCAACTTCGCCGCGATGATCGACCACGCGCGCACCGTCGGCGGTCCCGCGTTGCGCGAGATGACCTTCCATGACCGCGCGTGGATGCTCAAAGCCCTCGCTACCGCGATCATGGAGCGCAAGGAGGAGCTTTACGCGCTCTCCGCGACCACCGGGGCGACACGCAAGGACGGTTGGATCGACATCGAGGGCGGCGCTGGCACGCTGTTCACCATGTCGTCGAAGGGCCGCCGCGAGCTGCCCGACGATGTTGTGCTGATCGACGGCGAGGTCGAGGGGATCGGGCGCGACGGCACCTTTATCGGCCAGCACATCTACACCTCGCTCAAAGGCGTCGCGGTGCACATCAACGCCTTCAACTTCCCCGTCTGGGGAATGCTCGAGAAGCTCGGGCCGACCCTGCTCGCCGGGGTCCCCGCAATCGTCAAGCCGGGCACCGCGACCGCGCACGTCACCGAAGCTGCGGTGCGGATCATGATCGAGGCGGGGGTGCTCCCGCCCGGCGCGCTCCAGCTAATCGTCGGGTCGGTCGGCGATTTGCTCGACCATCTGGGCTGCCAGGACGTCGTCTCGTTCACCGGCTCGGCGGCGACCGCGATGAAGCTCCAGGCGCATCCGGTGATTGCGCGCGAGTCAGTGCGGTTCATCGCCGAACGCGACTCGCTTAACGCCTCGATCCTCGGCCCCGATGCTGGCCCTGAAACGCCCGAGTTCGACCTGTTCATCCGCGAAGTTGTCCAGGAAATGACCACCAAGGCGGGGCAGAAATGCACCGCGATCCGCCGCGCGATGGTTCCGGTGCAATGGATCGACGCGGCCGAAGCGGCGCTCAAGGAACGACTCGGCACGGTTGTTGTCGGGGATCCTTCGGTCGAGGGCGTGACGATGGGCGCGCTCGCCGGGCTGGGCCAGCTCGACGACGTTCGATCCCAGGCGCGCAAGATCGGCGCCCAGGCTCGCCTGGTGTTCGGGGATTTTGATACGGTCGAGGCGCGCGGCGTCGAGCCGGGGCAAGGGGCGTTCGTCACCCCGCTGCTGTTCCGCGCCGACGATCCGTGGAGTGCCGCCCTCGTCCACGACATCGAGGCGTTCGGCCCCGTCGCCACGCTGATGCCCTACAGCGACCTCGACGAAGCGATTGCGCTCGCCAATCGCGGGCTGGGATCGCTCGTGCTGTCGATCTTCACCCACGACCCACAGACCGCCCGCGCGGCCGTTATCGGGGTCGGTGCCTTCCACGGACGCATTGTCCTGATCGACCGTGAAGGTGCCGCCGAGTCGACTGGCCACGGCTCGCCGCTGCCGATGCTGATCCACGGCGGCCCCGGCCGCGCTGGCGGCGGCGAGGAGATGGGTGGGGTCCGCGGGGTCAAGCGTTACATGCAGCGCACCGCGCTCCAGGGAAGCCCGCGCTTGCTCAGCGCTGTCGTCAATCGCTGGCTCCCCGGCGCACCGCGCCACCACGAGGGGCCGCACCCCTTCCGCCTCCGCTTCGACGAGCTCGACCTTGGGAAATGCTTCGACAGCCGCCCACGGACGGTCACGCTCGAAGAGATCGAGCATTTCGCCGAGTTCACCGGCGACACCTTTTACGCCCACATGGACGAGGCGGCGGCGGCGGCGAACCCGTTCTTCCCCGGCCGCGTCGCGCACGGCTATCTGATCCTGTCGTTCGCCGCCGGGCTGTTCGTCGATCCCGCGCCCGGCCCCGTGCTGGCCAACACCGGTCTCGACAATCTCCGCTTCGTCAAACCGCTTGTGCCCGGTGAGACGATGAAGGTATCGCTGACCGTCAAGGCCAAGACTAGGCGTAATGAAGAGTATGGCGAAGTCCGCTGGGCGGTTCAGGTCAGCGACGGCGCCGACGACATCGTCGCGACTTACGAGCTGCTGACGATGGTCGCCTTCTAGTCGGGCCCGCCGCCATCGTTGAACGCGGCTGCCTCGACCCGGCGGAGCAACGTCTCGAGCTTCACGCATTCGTCGGTGGTGAAACTTGCGAAAAGCTCGGCCTCGGCTGCCAACGCCATCGGGGCAATGTCGGCATAAAGCGCGCGCCCGTCGTCGGTCAGCGACAGGAAGTGCGACCGGCCGTCGGCGGGATTGTCGTCGGCCGCTACGAGCCCTCGCTCGATCAGCGCAGCGGCGGCCCGGCTGATCGCGATCTTGTCCATCCGCGTCGCATCGCCGAGGCTAGCCGGGGTCGCACTCGCGGTTTCTGCTAGGATCGTGATCAGCCGCCACTCGGGGATGCGCAGCCCGAAGCGCTTGCGATAAGCGCTCGAAATCCGCGACGACACCGCATTCGAGGCGACCGACAGGCGATAGGGCAGGAATTTGTCGAGCGTCAGTGTGGTTGTCATTGCAACCTTATTGGCATGTCGCGGCATAACTTGTCTACATATTTTGGGATCCCAAAGATCGGCGCCGCTTGACTTGGCGCCTTGTGCACGGCACATCGCGACTTCCATCGAGACCGGCTGAGGGACAGGCCCGAAGAGGCCGGGGCAACCACATGGGGGTAACTCCTTGCACGGTGCCAAGTCCTGCGGGGACCTTCGAGTCCACCGGCAGATGGTCGTGAGCAGCCGCTCTGTCGTGGCCGCGCGCACTATCCGTCATCCGCAAGCCTCTCGATGCGTGGAGGTGAATGCGGACGAGATGACGAGCCTGACTGCCCTTTCCGAGCCGATTGCGACTGCGGGCGAAGTGCGTCCGCGCGGCGAGTGTGGCGCATTTGAAACGACCTTGTCGCTCGTTCACGGCGGGTGCGCGTCAGTCGAGGTCCGCTACGAATTCGCCGGTCCCGCCAACGCACCGCTGCTGGTTGTCGCTGGGGGGATTTCGGCCGGCCGCCACGTCGTCGCCAACTCGGCCGATCCCGATCGGGGCTGGTGGCAGGCACAGGCTGCAAGCCTCGCTGGCTACCGTGTCGTCGCCATCGATTGGATCGGAGGCGACGGATTACTCGACGCGCCGATCGACGCTGGCGATCAGGCCGCCGCGCTGCTCGCCCTGTTCGACCGGTTCGGAATCGATTCCGCTGCCGCTTTTATCGGCTCGAGCTATGGTGCGATGATGGGGATGCAGGGGGTCGCCCTCGCTCCGCGCCGTTTCGGCGGCCTGCTTGCGATCAGCGCTTCGGCATCGGCCCACCCCTTCACCAGCGCCCAGCGCGCGCTACAGCGCCAGGCGATCGAGCTTGGCGAGCGGCTGGGGGATCCCGTCACCGGGGTTGCACTGGCGCGCAAGATCGCGATGCTGAGCTATCGCACCGCCGAGGAATTCGAGGAGCGCTTTCCCGACCCGGTCACCGTCGCGAACGGTCGTGCGAGCGTCCCCGCCGAACCCTATCTCGACGCGCAAGGCGAACGCCACTGCCGGCGCATGACCAGCGTCGCCTATCGCCGCCTGTCCGAATCGATCGACCTCCACGCGATTGACCCCGCCGTCATCACCGTCCCCGCCACCTTCGTCGCGGTCGACAGCGACCGGCTGATCCCCTCGCCCGACATTCGCGCGCTGACGGAACGCGCCCCCGACGGCCGCTTTGTCTCGCTCACCTCGCTGTTCGGCCATGACGCCTTCCTCAAGGAGGACCGGCTGGTCGCCCGCATCATCGCCGATTTCCTGCAGGAGCTTCCCCAATGACCCGCGACTTCAACCCAGCCACCAAGGCGGTCCGTGCCGGGATCGACTGCGACACCAGCTTCGGCGCGGTTACCCCGCCGATCGTGCTGTCGTCGAACTTTACCTTCGAAGGCTTCGACGCCAAGCGGAAGTACGACTATAGCCGATCGGGCAACCCGACCCGCGACCAGCTGGCCGAAGCGCTCGCCGCACTCGAAGGTGGGGCAGGGGGCGTGATCACATCGACGGGCATGGCGGCGATTGCGCTGGTGCTCAATGCGATGCTTCGCCCTGGCGACCGGCTGCTCGTTCCCCACGATTGTTATGGCGGCAGCTGGCGGCTGTTTGGGGCGTTGGCGGCGAAGGGTGCGTTCGAGCTGCGCAATGCCGACTTCAGCGACCCGGCGAGCGTCGCGGCGGCGCTGGCGTGGAAGCCGACGCTCGTTTGGATCGAGACCCCGTCGAATCCGCTAATGCGCATCACCGATATCGAAGCCGTTGGCCGCGCCTCCCACGACGCGGGCGCGCTGGTCGCGGTCGACAATACATTCTTGTCGCCCGCGCTTCAGCGGCCACTCGCGCTCGGTGCCGACATCGTCGTCCATTCGACGACTAAGTACATCAATGGACATAGCGACATCGTTGGCGGCGCGGTGATTGGAGCGGATGCAGCGGTGCATGAGCAACTGGCGTGGTGGGCCAATTGCCTCGGGCTGACGGGCGCCCCGTTCGACAGCTTCCTCACCATGCGCGGCCTGCGAACGCTAGACGTGCGCCTTCGTCAGCACCAGGAAAATACCGCTGCGATCGTCGATCAGCTCCAGGCGCATCCGGCGGTCGCGAAGGTTCATTATCCGGGGCTTTCCGACCATCCGGGCCACGCTGTCGCCGCGCGCCAGCAGGACGGGTTCGGGGCGATGCTGTCGTTTGAACTGGCCGGTGGGGAGGCCGCAGTGCGTCGTCTGCTCGAGGGGCTCGAACTGTTCAGCCTCGCTGAATCATTGGGCGGAGTCGAAAGCCTAATCGCACACCCGGCGACGATGACGCACGCCGCCATGACCCCCGAAGCGCGCGCTACCGCCGGGATCGGCGCGGGGCTGCTCCGTGTGTCGGTCGGCATCGAGCATATCGACGATCTCGCAGCCGAACTCGCCGCCGGGCTCGACCGCGCGGGCACCGCGACCAAGGAGCAGCGTGCCGCTTAGCTCGGGTTGAGCATCGCCAGCACCTTGTCGACCGTTCCGTCGCGCTCGGCGAAGCGCAGCGGCTTGACCCGCTCGACCAGAATCTCGGGCGGGGTCGGGACCTGCGTGAACAGCCGTATCGCCTCATCGGCAAATTCGTCGAGCGGCTGATAGTTGGGGTTGCTCGCCTGCCCCGGAGTGAGGTCGGTCTGCACACCTGGCGGGACCAGTTCGATCACCTCGATCTTGCCCTTCAATGCAATCCGTAGCGACACGGTATAGCTGTGCAGCGCGGCCTTGGTCGCCGAATAGGTTGGCGCGCGCGTCGTCGGCTGGAAAGCGAGCCCCGAGGTGACGTTGACGATCACCGGGTCGAGTTGCGACAGCAGTTGTGGCAATAGCTTGTCGATCAGCCGGATCGGCCCGAGCAAATTGGTTTCGATCACCGCCTTGGCGTCACTGAGGTCACGCGGCTGGGAGATATCCTCGAGCGGCATGATCCCGGCATTGTTGATCAGTATATTGATCTTGGACCCCGTCGCCGCGATGTGGCGGATGAAGTCGCGGATCGCTTCGGGATCCTCGATATCGAGCAGGTCGGCGCGCATCCGCTCGCGCCCGGCAATCGTCTCGTCGAGCGCGGCGCGACGTCGTCCGGTGATGATGACATCGTTGCCAAGGTCGTGGAACCGCCGCGCCAGCGCGCGGCCGATCCCGCCACTGCCGCCGGTAAGGAGAATGGTGTTGCCGGTGAGTTTCATCGGGGCGTGAATCCTTTTGCGATGACGACGTAACTCCCTGCGATGTACCGGGGTCCGCTACCAAACGAAAAACGGCGACGCATCCCTGAAAGATACGACGCCGCTCACCGTGGTTTGGGTCAGACTCTAGAAGCCGATGTTAAGCGTGCCGATAAAAGTGCGCGGCGATCCGATCGAGAAGTTCGGGTTGCCGGCGGCGTTGATCTGCGTGCCGATATTGCCGAGGTAGAAGCGGTTCGTGACGTTGATCACGTTCAGCTGGGCGTAGGCTCCGCGAAGACCGAAGCCGGTCAGCGCCAGGCGAGCGTCGAAATCGATATTGGTGTAGCCCTTGCTGACGACGTCGTTGGTGTCGGTCGCAAACCGCCTGCCGACGTGCTTGCCCTGAAGGCCGAGCGAGACCGGGCCCATGTCGAAACCAATGCGGCCGCCATATTGCCACTTCGGCGTCTCGGTGACCATTTTGCCCGCAGTCGGGGCGCAGGTGCTGACGACCGTGTTGGTCGCGGTCGGCGCGCCGTTGCAATAGATGGTCCCGACCGCGAGCGGGGGCTGCACCACCGCATATTTAACCGTTCCGAGCAGGACATTGTCCTGGAGCTTGGCATCGATGTAGCTGGCGATGGCGAGCAGCGAGATCTGCTTGATCGGACGGAACGCGATGCTGGCATCGACGCCCTTGCTCTTCACGCGGCCGACGTTGCGGTCGAGCGAAATGCCAAGGTCGGGGTCGAACGACGACACGATGCGGTTCTTGTAATCGATCTTCCAGCCGGTCAGCTGAGCCTGGACGTTGCGCGTGGTGTAGCGCGCGGTGACGTCATAGGCGTTGGTTTCCTCGGGCGTGACCACGACCACCGGACGGCGGTAGAGGTTGTCGGTGCGCGGCGACGAGAAGCCCTTGGCATAGTTGGCCGATAGGCTGACCGAGTCGGTAACGTGATAGGTCGCCCCGATGTTGGGGAGCAGCTTGCCGAACTTATACTTGGCCTTGAACGGGGCATAGACCGCGTTCGACGGGACCGCCGTGCCGACCGGGGGGATGTAGTTGGCGGGGACGACATAATCACCCGCCGAGGTGGCGATCGGCGTCGTGCCAAGCACCTGGCTGGTGCAATAGGCAAATCCCGAACCGCTGGCGAAGGTGTAGCAATTCTGGTCGAGGTTGCGCTGGAAGAATGGACGGCGGACGCCCGCTTCGATGCGCAGTTTCCGGTTGAAGAAGTTGCCGATATACTGGCCCGAAACTTGGTTGAGCAACGCAATCGACGTGCGGTCGCGCTGCTGCAAGACATTGCCGGCGGCATCGAGCACCGGGGTGCTGTTGCGGCCGCCAAATGGGCTCAGCGGATTGCCCTCGAGGTCGAGGAAGCCGAACTCGCCGGTCTGGCGGTGATGTGCGCGGTCATAGGTGTAGGCGACGCGGACCCGGTTATCGTGGTTGATGTCGTAGATCAGCGAGCTCGTCAGCCCAAGGCGGTTCGTGTTGGTGTTGTTCGGAGTGTAGAGCCGAATGCGGTCGAGAAAATCGCCGTCCTTGTTGAGATCGACACCCGCGGAGGTCGTCGCCGACCCCTTAAACTGGAAGTCATTCTCGTTGAACGCGGTCGATCCGCCGCCGTTGGCAAGCACATATTGGTAGCTCGGATCGATGGTCAGGATCAGCCCGTCGCCCAGCGTGAAGCGCGATGCGCCGCGAATATTCCCCGTGTCCGACGGGTTGATTCGCACTCCGTAAAAGTTGGCGCAACTTTGAACGTTCGCCGGGTTGTTGGCTGGCGAGCCGAAGACGTTAGGTTGAACCGGCAATGTGCCGTTAGGTCCAGAACCGAAGGTAATGGTCGGCTTTCCCGGGGTTACAACGGTAAAACCGTTGTCGTCCTGCCTCCCGGGCCCAGCGACGGTGCGATTGCAACTGCCCACATTCTCGAAAGCCAACAGCGCGTCTTCCTGCGCGCCGGAATAATCGCCGACGAAGATCGGCGCGTCCGGGCTGGCCGTCGTCGGAACGATAACCGGACCGCCGGGCAGGTTGAAAATTCCGCGCAGGTCTGTCACCGACGGGTTACGATAAAAATTATTGCGGTTCTTGTTGTAATGGCCGGCGATCGAGATGAAGTCGCCGTTGCGCGCGAGCGGCTGGTAAATCTTGGCGTTGAACTGCGTCTTCTGGTTCAGGCCCGGGCCCTTGAACTTGTGGTTCTGGGCAAAGCTGCCCGAGAGCCACGCCTTGGTCCCGAACGAGGTGAACTTGCCGGTCTCGACCATCGCGAAGCCACGATGGTAGTCGAAATCGCCGAGTGACATCGAAAAACGAACCCCCGCCTGATCGCGCGGGGTCAGCGTGCGATAGTTAACCGTGCCGCCGGCAGCCGAAGCGGTCGGCGAATCGACGTCGGTCACGCCCAGATTGACGTTGACCTGCTCGATCAGTTCTGGGTCGATCTGCTGGTTGGCAAAGATCGCGTAATTGCCGCTGTCGTTGAGCGGGATGCCGTCGAAGGTCAGGCTGATGCGGTTGCCGTCGAAGCCGCGAATGCGCAGATTGCCGCCCGCGCTTCCGAACGGATCGGAGTTGATGAAATTTACGCTGGGGATCAGGTTGATCGTGTTGAGCACGGTCTGGCCCGGCGACTGACGGCTGATCAGCTCCTGCGTGATGACGCCCTTGGCCTTGGTCGAATCAGGGGCGACGATCCCGCCGACGCCGGCGGGCGCGCGGGTGCCGGTGACGACGATCGTATCTTTTTCGAAGTCGATTGAACCCGTCGACTGTGCCATTGCGGCGGCAGGCATCACGACGGACGCTGCCGAACACAGCAAAAGCAATTTCTTCACGTTATTCCCCGATGCTCTGAATTGGACCCGAATGATCGGGCACAGGCGCTACTACCGGCCGATAAGGCCAATCGGGAGGCTTGCTAAAGCGACCCTTTGATTGATCTTAATCGACTGTGACTTAGTCACAGTTGTCGATCACCACTCCCGCGACTCGGACTCAGGATTGAGCAGATCGTGTCGCTTGCAACAAGTAATCAGTCGGCCTTGGTCAAATCAAGTTGGCGACCGATGCGAACGAGCAACAGAATCACCAGTGGCACTAGGATCGCCGACAGCACCACCTTCGCCAGCATCTGGCCAAGCAGCAGTTCGCCGATTGGGAACACGCCGTAAAAGGCGATAGTGATGAAGATAAGCGTGTCGACCACCTGGCTCGCCATGCTCGCGATCGCCGAGCGGGCGTAAAGCAGCTTGCCGTCGCCCTTGCTCAGCCGGCTGAAGATCGCGACGTTGAGCAGCGTCGACACGCCATAGGCGGTGATCCCGCCAAGCCAGATCCGCGGGGTGGAGCCCATGATCATCTTGAACGCCGCCAGCCGTTCGGGCTGCATCTCCTTCGCTGCGGGCAACGCCAGCACGATCAGGCTGAGCAACACCGACATCACCAGCGGCACGAACCCCCACATGACCAGCCGATTGGCGGCCTCGCGCCCGTGCAATTCCGCCACCGCGCTCGACGTCGCGACCAGCAGCAGAAAGGCGAAGATACCCGCTTCGACCGCCAGCGGCCCAAGCGCGACCTGCTTGTTGCCGAGCACTCCCGCGATGCACACCATCCCGCCATAGAAAATGCTCAGGGCGAACAACGAGAGAGCGATGGCGGGGCGCGTGGCGGTGTCGGTCATAGGTGGTGCCTAACGGGTTTGGCGCGCTCGGCAAGCCCGCCCCTGACGCCACCCTGCGCCGCACGCGGCCGCGCAATTGACGGTGCGGGCGCACGGACGCTAGGGCGCGGCTCGTGTCACCCGTGAGTCATGATATTGTCGCAATCGGCGACGCGATCGTCGACGTCATCGCGACCTGCGACGAGGCGTTCCTCGATGCCCACCGTCTGCCCAAGGGCTCGATGCAATTGCTCGACCCGGCCGCGGCCGAGCGGCTTTACGCCGCCATGGGCAGCGCCCGGGAAACCTCGGGCGGATCGGCCGCCAACACCATGGCGGGGGTCGCTGCAATGGGTGGCACCGCCGCCTTTATCGGCCAGACCGCCAACGACCAGCTCGGCAAAATCTTCGCCCACGACATGCGCGCACTCGGCGTTCGCTTCGATACCCCGCCGCTCGGCGAGGACTCGCTGCCGACCGGTCGCTGCCTGATCCTCGTCACCCCCGATGCCCAGCGAACGATGAACACCTGCCCCGGGGCAAGCCACGAACTGTCCACCGAACGGCTCGACGAAGCGCTGATCCGCTCCGCCGCGATTCTCTATCTCGAAGGCTATCTGTGGGGTCCCGAGCGTCCCCGCGCCGCGATGGAACGCGCAGTCGCCATCGCCCATGACGCCGGCCGCAAGGTCGCCTTCACTCTGTCCGAAAGCGTCTCGATCGCCGGCCGCAAGGAGAGCTTCGCCCGGATGATCGACGTTGGCGGGATC
>JANMWM010000262.1:0-11791 GCA_031394005.1 Sphingomonas sp. | reverse complement strand
GCCAGCGCCACTCTCGCCTTGAATGCCGGACTGTGGTTCCGGCGCGTTCGCTTCGTCATCATCTCTCCTGTTCGACAGCCATCCTGGCCACCTTCAGGCAGAAACTCCACTTAACGCACTGTCCAGATTTGCCGAGCCACTTCTTTTTCCGAAATATGGGTCATTCTGGGGGGCTTAGTCTAAGGGGGTTTGCTGACCAAATTAGGTTGTATTTTTTCCAACCCCGAATTGCGCCCCGGAAGCGCCGATTACGCCTTCACCTTGAGATTACCCAAGCGGGTGGCAATATGCACGCGGCCCCAGCCATCGCTAGGGCCGCCAGGCAATTTCACAATTAGATCAAGTTTTAGTAACCCCGATACGGATTGTAGCGGTGGTGGCGAACCCGTGCGTACCGGCGATACCCATAGCCACGATTGTACCTGGTATAACCATTCGATCGATAATAACTCTGCGGGGCGTAGCTGTAGCCGTTGTTATATCCGCTGTAGCCGCCATAGCCGCCGTAGCCGAGCCGGTCATTCTGGTGCTGATAGTAGTGCTGCATTTCAATGTTGTAGTCTGCACGAGCATGAGCCTGATCAAGCTGGCGGTGGAGCTGCTGATGATCATACCAAGAGAGACCCTGCTCATGGGCGTCGTTATGGATCCCATCGAGCTGCTGGTGAACGTCGCCGTGCTGCTGGCCCAGCTGGTCATGCTGCTCGGCATGCTGATCGTCGCCATCGTCCGGGTGGGCCACTGCGGGCGCTGCAAAACCTAAGAACGCTGCGCCACTGAGGGCCGTGAGGATCATGCTTCGCATAAAAATCTCCTGTTCCTGACTGAGACAGATTAGCGGCGCGGCCATGAACTGATTCTGAGCCGTGCTTGCAGCCAAGGTTCATATGCGGACCGTCTTTCGTTCGAGCCGCACGACCCGTCTGCGTTACATTCCAGAATTGGGGGGTGAGAGCGTACCGAGCCAAGCTATTAGGCCCAAGATGATCAGGGCAAGGCCAGCTTCCAGTGCGACGCTCCGGCTGATTGATCGAACGGCTGCCGCTGTGTCACGGCTACCCGAGTTTGCGCCCGACGCGATCGCTGGCGTGAGCCGAAAGCGGTTGCGTGCGGCAAGCCCAAGCATTGCGGCGAACAAGATCAGCTTCATTATCAAAAGGCGGCCATACAGCGAGTTCGGGAGTGCAGAGATATTCTCCACGCCTACCAATGCCCAGCTGTTGACAAGCCCAGTGAGCGTGATGAGCAAGACAGTGAGCGTCCCAACGTTACCGAAACTAGCGAGCGCGTCATGCGATATCGCGATCCGGGCGAGTTGCTCGTCGTGCGGAGCGCGAGCCCGAAGCAGAAGGATAAGCAGTTCAGTCAGCGCCCCCAACCAAATACCCGCGGCAAGGAGATGGGTAATGTCGGCCGCGAGATGTATTGTGCCCCGCACGCCCTCATCAGCAGCCCCATGCCCTGTCCACGCGAGCGAGCCCAAGGAAATAGCGCCGAGGGCCGACAGCACGCTCCAACGTAACCGGGTGCTGGTGCGGATGAGTCCGATCAATGGGAGAATGGCCATTAGGGATAAGATCCGGACCTTGCTGGCGGTCCCCGTCGCGGTTTGATTTAAGAGAGCATCTACTGTCTCTCGATCTACCTGCAGGACTGGCGTATCGCTCATGTTTGCGGCCATGAGCAGAAGGCCGATCAGGGTAAGTGCCGCACCGGCCGCAGACAAGGCTACTACCCAGGCTGACGACACGATCTCACAGCCAGACCGCTGTTCTGCCCCCCGAAAAGTGTAGAGGCAAAACAGCGGTAGGCCGAAGACCAGCATTAAATCGAGATAGAGTGCGAACCGGGCCGCAATCAGCATTGCGGCAATGTCCATGGACTACCGAACCTGGAAAGCAAACGCGCCGGCAACCCGGTGGGTGTCAGCCGCTACCGCGTGCCACTTTACCTGATAACTTCCCTTCGCCAGCGGACGGGCGCTGACCAACTGAAGCGTCTTGCCATCCGCTAAAACGGACGGCTTGAACCCAGCAACTTTCATCGGCGGATGATGAGGAACACCGGGGTGACCCGTCATCAGGACATCACCGCCGCTCATCGGGCTAAGCAGCCGTTCATTGAAGGTGAGGGACACCCGGTTCGTAGGGGCCACCCCTTTGTTGGCTGACGGGAAAGTCCCAACTAGCCGCGGATGCGCTTGAGCCGCTCCAGCAGCCAAGATTACAAGCGCGAATATTGGCGCGATGACTAAGCGTATGACTGACATAATGAGATCCTCTGATAGCAAATGTCCGGATGCCGCTCAGCGCCCTGGCCGAGCGACATCCGGAGAGAAGATATTAGTATCCGTAATAGCCATAGCTTTGCGACCGGCGCCGCCACTCGTCGAGCTGGTGCTGATACTGATGCTGCCGCTCAAGCTGATCATGAGCATAGTCGTGCTGATATTGCAGCTGGCGATGAAGCTGAGCGTGCTGCCAGGGGTCTAACCCTTGCGCATGAGCTTCAGCGTGCTCTTCCTCAATCTGATCATGGGCATCGCCATGTTCGTCGTCGAGGTCGTCATGCTGCTGCTCGTGGCGGGCATACTGGGAATATCCATCGTCCCCGTAGCCGTACGCGTTGCCGTAACCATAACTGGGGTAGCCGTAGTTCGAATAACCGTTGCCATAGCCAGATCCAATCGTGATCGAGAAGCTGCTATGGGCGGACGCTGCGGATGGCACCAAGGCGGCAAGAGCCGCGGCACCGCACAGGAGTAAGGCGGAGTTGATACTCATTGAACGATCCTCTCGCTGTGTTGAACGAACGGTTTAGATTTGGCGTCGTGGATCATAGCTGAACGCGCTCGTTATTTCTCGTTCATGCATTCCGTCATTTCGGTGTCGGCCCCAAGACCTCGACTTCTCTGTAGTCATTCAACGACAAGCAAATGGTGTCGTTGACCGTACGTCCGATAGCTGGAGACGAAACTGGCACGGAATTTTCCTGCATACTCCTCGTCGCTGCGCGACCGGGCACTTAGCGCCCGCACGAGCCAAGCGTGAAAGCCGCTGCGCGAAACACCGAGCGCTTCGCAGATCCACGACACCGGCCAGATTCCTCGGTGCGTCGCGATAAGGGCGAACCTCATATCGAGTCCCTTGCGAAGTAGGCCGCCGCTTTTTTTAGGATGTCGCGTTTTGCCTTCATCCTGGCAAGCTCGCGGCGCAGCCGCTCAATCTCCTGCTGCTCCAGCTTCAGCACACCGTGACCGGGAAACGCCGATCCCGGATCAGCTTCCGCTTCGCGGACCCATTTGCGTAACACGTTCTCGTGCAGGTCCAGATCGCGGGCGGCCTGCGCCACTGAAACCCCGCGCTCCCGCACCAGCTTCACCGCCTCGAGCTTATACTCCCGGCTGAACTTCCGTCGTTGCATTTACACCCTCCGATTCCAAAAACACCTTATCTCGGTGTCTACAAAACCGGCAGCAGCTCACGGAAGCGTTTGCGCAACTGCGCAGTTCAACGCTCAAGGGTATTTGCATAAATGAAGAGGGAGCGAGCGAAGCGATGATCACGAAATACGCTCGGAATTGTCACGCGCTATGGCGCATTCCAGCAGCTGATCACGGGTTCACTCAAATCATGCTCATACCCGAGAACGCTAAGGCTGGCTGTATTCATTACCAGCGATGCCCCTCGCTCAGGTGGAAGATCCAGCCAGCGCGCGGCTAAGACCCTCAATATGTGCGCGCTCGAAAAAATCAGCACGTTGTCATTCAGCTTTCTTGCTGTCGAAATTATCCGATCCGACCGAACACCAAGGTCACGCGCGCTTTCACCAAACGGGCAGCCGTCTCGAAATAAGCGCCAGTTCTGTTTCGATGCGCATATCTCGCGCGTTGTCAGCCCCTCAGATTCTCCGTAATCCCACTCAGCGAGGTCTGGCACGACTTCGATCCGCTCGGCGAAGCCGGCTAACTCGCCGGTGCGTCTCGCTCGTTCGGATGGGCTCGACCACACCGCTGCCACGGAAATGCCTGACATCGGCGCCTTTAGAGCGCTAGCGGCTTGTTCCCCCGCCAGCGTTAGGGGAATGTCAGCTAGACCCGTATGCTGGCCCGAAAGGCTCCACGCCGTCTCACCATGACGAACGAGATATATCATTGGGAATCTGCTGTGTCTGGCCATCAGAACCCCAGTCATGTCGCGTTTCCTTATTCAGTGAGGCCTTCTCCGCTCTACGGGAAAACCCCCGACAGAAATCTAAGAGGGGGAATACGGCCACTTAGCGGGATAGATGAAGCGGCGTTCGTACCGTAGATAGCTTCTGTGCAAACGCCAAAAGATCGGCGGCGAACGTTGGAGCCCATGGACCATTTTTCGGGGGAAGCTTATGAAGATCGAGCTTAGAATCACCACTGGTGTCGCAGCGGCACTGCTCGCGTCTAGCTGTGGACATCAGGATAATGGATGGACCGCCCAGCAGAACACCGCCGTCTGCACCGATAAGGCAGGGCAGCGTGTGGCCGACGGTAATTGTGAGCGCCAAAGATACGCTGGCCACGGTGGAGGCGTGGGTAATGCGTTCCTATGGTATTACCTGGTCCGTAACAGCGCGGTTCCTTATTATGGCGAACGCGTCCGCGGTGGCTCCTACAATCGCACCGCCGGCACCAGTTATTTCCGGGCGCCTGCCGGATCCTCTATGTCGCGGTCTGCCGCAGTTTCTCGTGGCGGCTTTGGTTCATCGGCGCGCGGCTTCGGTGGCGTCGGCGAATGAAGCGGATCACGATCGAGCCGCGCGCCGATTGGCGCGAGAAGGTCGAGTCGGAGGGGCTGATCTGGCACACTTCGGCCGACAATCCCTATTGGGACGAAAGCGTCTATTACAGCTTCACTAGCTCACAGATCGAGACAATCGAAAGCGCTACTACTGAGCTGTACCGTCTGTTCCTCGCCGCGGGACAAGCGATCGTCGATGATCAGACGCTACTCGACGGGTTTGGTATTCCTCCCAATTTCCATCAGGCAATTCGCGATGCGTGGGAGGCTGAGCTGCCCGCTTTAAACTTCGGCCGGTTCGACCTCGGCTATGACGGGGCGGGACAGCCGAAGCTTTTCGAGTTCAACTGTGACACGCCGACGTCGCTGCTCGAGGCTGCCGTGATTCAATGGTCGTGGAAAGAGCAGCAGTTCCCGCACCTCGACCAGTTCACGAGCTTGCACGATAAGCTGGTTGCTAAGTGGGCCGACGTTCGTGATCGACTTCCCGCGGGTGTATATTTTGCGCATATCGCAAACGATGCCGGTGAGGATGCGGTCACCACCTCATACCTGCGTGATACGGCGGAAGCAGCGGGCATTCAGACAATGCCAATCCTGGTCGACGATATTGGCTGGAATCAGGACGAAGGTTGCTTCGTCGACACCTCCGATCAACGGGTGGAGGCAATCTTCAAGCTCTATCCATGGGAATGGTTAGTCAACGAGGCCTTCGCACCTCAGTTGCTCGAAAGCCTTAGCGCCAACGCTACGCTTTGGATCGAACCCATCTGGAAGATGATATGGTCGAACAAGGCGGTCCTCGCCGTGCTCTGGCATTTGTTCCCGGGCCACCCGAACCTGTTGGAAACGTCGTTTGACATTCTGCCCGGCAATTCGGTTTCAAAGCCATTACTGGCGCGAGAGGGTGCCAATGTGTCAATTCACAAAGCCGGCACGGTAATCGCGCAGACCGCCGGCGACTATGGCAAGGAGGGCTATATCTATCAGGACCTCTACCGACTTCCCGAGCTTGCACGCGGATGCTTCCCAGTGATCGGTAGTTGGGTCGTGGATGGAATCCCCGCCGGCATGGGCATCCGTGAGGATGGTTTGATTACTGGCAACACCGCGCGCTTCGTCCCCCATGTCATTGACGGTTGAGCCCTCGGAAACTGGCGCGCAGCATCATGCCACTGTTCTCAAAGCGGGTCCCCAAGACGCCCCTCGCACACGGCTTGTTTGAGCACCTCTAAAAACCTACCCTGCGCCGGAAAGCCGGAGTGATCGCTATGAAGAAGCCACATCAGCGCCGTATGGCGCACATAACCTTTGCCGGTTTAGTAGCGCTATTATTAGCCGGGACGGCCTGTGCGACGCTTCCAGCCCCCGGAGCCCCACAAGCGGCCGAATATAGTGCACTGCACTGGCGCGGCATCGGACCCTTCCGGGGCGGTCGGGCGCTTGCGGTTGCTGGTGTGACAGGCGATCCGCGGCTGTATTATTTCGGCGCGGCAGCCGGCGGCGTCTGGCAGACGACTGATGCGGGCGCGACTTGGAAACCGATCTTCGACGGCCAGCCGGTTTCTTCGATTGGTGCCATTGCGGTCGCGCCTTCGGACCACCGTGTGATTTACGTCGGCACTGGCGAAGGCGCACTTCGCGGCAACATCACTTACGGGAACGGCGTATACAAATCGGTCGATAGCGGCAAAACCTGGACCCATGTTGGCCTGTCCGACACTCGACAGATCGGCGCGCTAATAGTCGACCCAAATAACCCTGATGTTGTGCTCGTCGCGGCGATTGGGCACGCTTTCGGTCCCAATGCCGAGCGCGGGGTTTTCAGGACCAGCGACGGCGGTAAAACGTGGAAGAAGGTCCTATACAAGGACGATCATACTGGCGCGATTGACGTCACGTTCGATCCCACCAACTCGTCGATCGTCTATGCCGCGCTCTGGCAAGTACGCCGGCAGCCCTGGAATTTTTCAAGCGGCGGGCCTGGGAGCGGCCTCTATCGGTCGAGTGACGGCGGCATCACTTGGGCGCGGCTGTCCGGCCACGGCCTGCCCGAAGGCATACTTGGGCGGATCGATGTTTCGGTATCGGCGGCGAACCCGCGTCGCGTATTTGCGATGATTGAGGCGAAAGATGCCGGGTTGTATCGATCGGACGACGGCGGCGAGGCTTGGACGCGCGTCAACGACGACGGACGAATTAAACAGCGCGCATGGTATTTCTCCAAGATCTACGCTGATCCCAAGGCGGTCGACACGGTCTATGCGCTCAACACCGGCTTGCTACGCTCAACCGACGGCGGCAAGACGTTTGGCCTGGTCTCGGCCACGCACGGCGACCACCATGCGATGTGGATCGATCCTTCAAACCCGAGCCGATTGATAAACGCCAATGATGGGGGTGCGAGCGTATCTCTCGACGGCGGCACTACGTGGTCGAGCCAGGACAATCAGCCGACGGCTCAATTTTATCACGTCGCGGTGGACCAGCGATTCCCCTATTGGATCTACGGCGCGCAGCAGGACAATTCCAATCTGGCGGTGGCAAGTTTTGCTGACGCCGGCGTGATCGGGCCGCATGACTGGTATCCGGCTGGCGGGGGCGAGGCGGGCTTCGTCGTTCCCGATCCACGCGACGCAAACATCGTCTATTCGGATTCCGAGAACGGTTTCGGGCGCTTCGACAAGCGGTCCGAACAGACGCGCGATATCAGCCCTGATCCGGTTGATAACTCGGGCCATCCGGCGAGCGAACTCGCGCACCGCTTCAACTGGACGTCGCCGCTTATGCTGTCACCGCATGATCCCGATACGCTTTACGCGGGGTCGGAAGCCATTTGGAAAAGTATCAATCACGGCCAGAGCTGGACGATCATAAGCCCCGATCTGACGCGCAACGACCGCTCCAAGCAACAGGCGTCGGGGGGGCCGCTTACCAAGGACATTACCAGCGTCGAATATTACGACACGATCTTCGCACTTTCAGAGTCACCGCGCGCGAAGGGCATGCTGTGGGCGGGAACGGACGATGGGCGCGTGAACCTGACGCGCGACGACGGCGGACACTGGGCCAACGTCACACCAAAGACGCTGCCGGAGTGGAGCACGATCAGCATGATCGAGCCTTCGCCCTACGACGCGCGGGTGGCCTATCTCGCGGTGGACCGACACAAGCTCGACGACATCAGGCCGTACGCGTGGAAGACCACCGATAGCGGGACGAGCTGGACGCCGATCTCCGCCGGGCTGCCGGAGGGCGCCATTGTCCATGTCGTGCGTGAAGATCCCGTACGCCGCGGGCTGCTCTATGCAGGAACAGAAGTCGGCGTGTTTATATCGTTCGACGACGGCGCGTCGTGGCGCCCATTGCAGTTCAACCTGCCCACAACGCCCATCCACGATCTGGTGGTCAAGGGCAACGATTTGGTCGCGGCGACCCATGGCCGGTCATTCTGGATCCTAGACGACCTAACGCCGCTCCGGCAGGCCGGCGCCGGTGGTGCCGGCATCGTGCTCTATACCCCCGAGACGGCGGTAAGGCTGCACTACCCAGATCAGGTGGACAGCCGGCACCCAGTTGGCGAGAACCCACCGGCCGGCGCGATCATCGACTACGTGCTTCCCGTAGCTCCCACAGGGGAGCTGACACTCGACGTGATCGATAGAAGCGGAAAAGTGGTACGTCATTTATCCAGCACCAAGACGACGAAAGAGATCCAGCCCCCGGAATGGCCCGACCAAATCGTGCCGAACGACCTGATCCCAGCGAAACCGGGAATGAACCGGCTGATATGGGATCTGCGAATGGACGATCCGGCCCAGATCCCCGGTGCCTTCTACTCGGGCACACAGCCGCGCGGCCCGCTGGTAGCGTCCGGGCGCTACCAAATCCGGCTCACGGCGAACGGCGAAAAGCGCACGGCGCCGTTGGTAGTTGTCGCGGACCCGCGCGTGCCGGGCAGCGATGCCGCGATTGCCGAGAAGACCGCGCTTGCCGTCGCAACGGTGGCAGATATCGACGCGTTGCACAGGGCGGTGAATGAGATTCGGGCCGCGCGGAAGGGTCTAGCCCGAGGGCCGGCGTCAACGGCCGTGAATAGCGGACTAGCGAGTATTGAAGAGGCGCTCATGCAGGTGAATATGAAGGGATCGGAGGCGAATCTGGCATTTCCTGGCATGCTTAATGAGCAATACGCCACTTTTGCGGCGGTCCTGGACGACTCAGACACTCCGCCCACGTCTCAGCACCGGAAGATGTACGAGGGCCTTCATCGAAGGCTCACTCAGGAACTCGCAGTGTGGCAGCAATTGCGCGATAGGCAGCTGGGCGCGGCACTGGAAGAAGGCCCCCGGACTGGAACGCGATGAATTGGTCCCGGGATTGCTTGAACGCGGTGTCAGCGTACCGTCCCACCTTCAGGTGTTTCGGTCGTCTGCGATGCAGCGTGTGCAGTCCAAGAAGCCGAAACAATGACCAGCTAACCTCAATTGATAAGGCCCGCTAATATCTAAGGAACCTCTGCGCAGGTAGAAAATTCAGCGTCGTGCGGCGTCAATCATGAGCTTTGCCGCCCCACACTCTTTGTGGTGGGTGAATTTGGCAATATGGTTTATCTCCGGCCTATTTTCGCCGGTAGTTGGCTCTTTTCTGGCTCATTTTCCGTTCGGCGGGCGCAGTTAGCCTGCTGTTCAGGTCAGTTGCTCGCGCATGATGTAGATATTGGCCAGGGTGAGTTGGCAGAAAATCTGCTGGCTGTTTTTGTATTAGCCCGCGATAGCGGGTCTTGGTGTCGCCGAACTGGCGCTTGACCACATGGAAGACGTGCTCGACCTTGCAGCGGAACCCAGACGTCAGGCGGTTGATCCTGCGCTGTTCATCGGTCAGCGCCTGGCCCTTCCGGCGCTTGAAAGGCGTGCCCCCGATGACATCGCCTTCGGCTCGATCGGCTTCAAGTGAACGCTCGTTGCTGGGGTAGGCGCTGTCGCCAAAGGCGATTTCCTCCTCGCCGTGCAGCAGGGCATAAGACGTATTGTTTGCTTTTCATAGAATACATCGAAACATTGATTGCAGGTAGCGATTTCAAAATAGCCAAGGAGAAGGCTTTGGCTAAACCAGCAAGTCAAATTTACAAGAAAATGCTCGTCGTCCCGCGATCATAACGGTCCGCAGCGCGGCAGTCAGGTCCGGGGAGCGCCGGAACGGCGGCTTCCCACCCAAACTTTAGCCGTTCGGCTCAGATGCACTCACACTAGGAGCGGACGATCCGCCGCCTCGCTTGCGGGAATGGCCTCTAATTGAGTGTGTAAGCAGTTGACCGACGCACTCGACTGGCCGCCGATCCTTTCGGAAACTTAGCCGGCACCGGGAGCCGGCGCATTGAGCAGCGGGATCAGGATGGAGTTAAGATCGTCGAGTTCGAAGGCGCCAGCCTTCGCATAGACGACGCGTCCGCCGCGATCGATGACGTAATTAGTCGGTACCCCTGAGAGCATCTCATACGGTCCCCTGAGTTTGCGGACGGCAGGGATCGCCATGAGAGCGAACACTCTTTTCAGCTGGGCAATCGGCACGGAATCCTCGGTGGTGACGGCGAACACGCGCAGGCCATGCTTTTGCGTTGCCCGGTAATAGCCATCGAGCAACGGCAGCTCCTGCTTGCACGGCCCACACCAGGTAGCCCAAAAGTTCAGCACGACGACTTTTCCGCGCAGGTCCGCCAAGTTGACCTTGGAGCCGTCGACGAGCGTCAATTCCATGGGCGGCGCGACCGACCCGACCGTCGGCGCGTGCGCCTGCCCGGCCGCCGAAGTCGCCAAAAAGGCGCCGGCCATTATATAGTTTTTGAACATGATATGCCCCCAAGCAACGCGAAAAGAATGGGCGACGGTCGATCCCTCGTCAACCGATATTGCTCGCGCCATCACGGACTTCTAGCCGTTCCGCCGATGCTTGGACGAAGACCATCAGCCGACCGTCCGCGCAGGAAGTCGCTGTCCGGCCGCGCCATACTCCACCACAAGGTCATCAGGCTCATCGCGGAGAAGAAATATAAACTGGCTGCCCTGTAGCGGCTTTTGCGCTCTGCGACGTCGATCACGGACATATCTAGGCTCCTGTAACCCAGAGGTTACAAGTAACCTGTAGGTTACCCCTGTGAACAGGATTTTACGGTCGGCTCTAATGTTCTTCCACCGTCGTCCATCGTCAGCGCTAATTACCAGGACCGCGCGGGGCACCGATTTGCGATCACGACTAGCTTCGCTTTGTGGCGCTGGCTAAGTTCGCGCAATGTCCATCGTCCCGATGCGCGTGCTCGCGCTCTCCGCCCTCCTCGTGTCCACCAGCGTCTTCGCGGCCAACAGCAAGCCGCAGCCGCTGCCGATCGTTGATACGATCCCGCCGGCGCGAGACGTTGCGTTCCACGGGACAATCCACCTCGACGTCACAGCGACCGATGTAGACCGTGCTATTATCGAAGTTCGCGAAACCATTCCGGTGACCTCCGGCCCCCTTGTCCTGCTTGCGCCAAAGTGGCTGCCGGGCAATCACAATGCCAGTGGCCAGATCGACAAGCTCGCCGGCTTTACCTTCACCGCCAATGGCCAGCCGCTTCGCTGGGTCCGCGACAAGGTCGACGTCTACGCGTTCCATCTCGACGTCCCGGCCGGCGCCACCAGTGTCGAGACGCATTTCCAGTTCCTCTCCCCGACCGATGAAGCCCAGGGCCGGGTCGTCATCACGCGCGAAATGCTGAATATCCAGTGGGACGCGGTTTCGCTCTATCCGGCCGGCACCTTCATTCGGAATATTCCGATTGTCGCCAGCCTCACGCTGCCCGCTGGATGGAAGGCGGCGACCGCGCTTCGCCCAACCGCGACGTCGCCCGGCAACCGCATCAGCTATGGCGAAGTTGCCTATGACACGCTGATCGACTCGCCTGTGTTCGCCGGCAAATATTTTCGTTCGGACGACCTTGGTCACGGCGTAACGCTCAACACGGTAGCCGATGCGCCGAAGGA
>JANMWM010000245.1:0-2602 GCA_031394005.1 Sphingomonas sp. | reverse complement strand
CCCACCTGACGTTTGTGGCGTCAGAGGATATCATGCAAACGGCTATCGTGGTCCCGTCACCTGCCCCCTCCGACAAGCCCGCCGCCAAGCAGGCGCTGCGCCGCGTCCTGCGTGCCGCACGGCGCGACTATGTCGCCGGGCTGCGGCTCGACGAGCAGACCCAGCTCCAGTCGCGACTGATCGACCACCTGCTGCCGGAGCTCGTCGGCCACCGGTACGTCGCCGGATACGCACCGATGGGGAGCGAGATCGATCCACAAATGCTGCTGTGGCACGCCTTAAATGCCGGGATGAATAGCGCCTATCCGGCCTTCGTCGATGCGTCTTCCCCGATGATCTTCCGCTCGGGGCGATGCGCCGAGGACTGTCCGGTCGGGGGCGTGCAACCGCCCGGCCAGGCCAGGACCGTCGAGCCCGACCTCGTCCTTGTCCCGCTTCTCGCCGTCGACCACACCGGCAATCGACTCGGCCAGGGCGGCGGCCATTACGACCGCGCCCTGCCCGCGCTCCGGGCCTGCGGCGCTCGAATCATCGGAGTCGGCTGGGCGATGCAACTGCTCGACACCGTGCTTCCTGCCGAGCCATGGGACGTATCGCTGGACGCCTTCGTTTCACCCGATGGAACAATGGAGTTCTCATGACTCGAAGCGGCCGCACCCTGATCGGGCTGTTCGCGATCCTCGCGCTCATCGGGGTGCTTGCACTGATCATCGTCGCCTTCGCCAACCGCATCGCGCCATGGCCGATCTGGGCGCAGACCCTTTTGTATCTTGGCGCCGGCCTAATCTGGCTCCTGCCACTACGCCCCTTGCTCATCTGGATGAATAAGGAATGAATCCAATTACTTGCCTTGCGCGCCTTGAAACCGGCGTATTACTTGCCTAAATCAGCCGCATCATGGTTTCGTTGTCTCTTCACAAGCCCTTGCGGGTAGCGCGCGCCTATCCGCGCGAAGCTGCGATCGCGGCGGCCGTGCTTATTTTCAGTGCCGCGGCAATGGCCAGCGTCGTCACCTCCCCGACGCACCTCGATCGCCGCGCGACCATCCCGATCGCCGCCGCCGTCGCTCCACTGTCCGTTCCCGACATGACCGTCCAGGCGGTCGCGCCCGAAAAAGCGGTCGAAATCAACCGCGAGATTCCGGTCACCGCCGCCGCCGGCCCCGCCGCCGCGCCGTTCGCGCTGATCGGAGCCAACGCCTCCGCCCGCACCTCGGCGCTGACCTGCCTCTCGCAGGCGATCTACTACGAAGCCGGAAACGAGAGCGAGGAAGGCCAGCGCAGCGTCGCCCAGGTCGTCCTCAACCGCGTCCGCCACCCGGCCTTCCCGGCGAGCGTGTGCGGCGTCGTCTACCAGGGTTCGACGCGTGCGACCGGCTGCCAGTTTACCTTTACCTGCGACGGTTCGCTGGACCGCCGCCCCGACCTCGCCGGCTGGGACCGGGCTCGCGGTGTCGCCGACGCCGCGCTCAACGGCAGCGTCGCGGGAAGCGTTGGCTATGCGACCCATTATCACGCCAACTATGTCCTCCCGACGTGGGCGCACACACTCGCCAAGACCGACGTCATCGGCGCACATCTTTTCTATCGCTGGGCGGGTGGCTGGGGCCAACCCGGCACCTTCATCCAGCGCTATGGCGGCCATGAGGCCAGCGCTGACGCGCTGCGCAGCCAGGCGCGCGCCGCCCACGCCACCTTCGTCGCCGCGGAGAAGCTGACTGCTGGCCATTCGCTACTGCCAGCCGCAGCGGCCGCCGCGACGGGCTTGCCCGTCACCCAGCAGACCAATGACCGCGTCAGCCCTCACTTCACCCCGCGGGCCCGCGCGGCGGTCGAGGCCGCTTTCAACAAACCTCCCGCCGCCAGCGACACCGCCGCGGTCTCCCGCGCCCTCGAAGCCGGCGCACCCTCAACCGAGCAAAAGCCGCTCGGCTCGTGACGCGACCACTTTGACTCGCTAATGCACCGCCGATGAGCGGTTTTTCAGCGGTCGAGCAGATCGAGGTCGATCACCAGTATCGCCTGTCGGCGAAGTCGCTCCATGACCTCGCGCCCGACTGGGCCAACCGTCTGCGTGTAATCCTCGCCAAGGCCGAGCAGGCGCCCGCCGACGCCACCCTTGCCCGCGTGATGGTCGCCGCCGAGATCGTCCGCGGGATTGCCGCCGACGGCCGCAGTCCGATGACCGTCCGCGGCTATGCTCCTCCCGCCACGCTGAGCGCCGCACTTCGCGAGGCCGAAACTCTCGGTCGCGACCTTGTCCCCCACGTCCACCCGCCGAAACGCGGCCTGCTGCACCTGTTTCGCACCGCCCCGCCGCGCCTGTCGCGCGATGGCGGGCAATCATGCGCTGCCGGATGATCGGCGCAATTCGAACGACGGGCATCGCAGCCCGGCCGCTCGGTCAAGACCGGCTGAGTTTTCAGCGCGGTCGAAGCGATTGTACCGGTAGCTCGACCGCGGGCGCGACGGCTTTCAGGGTCAGCAGTCGAACCCGGTCGAGCCGATCCCCGATTGCGCTATAATCGCCTCCCATCGCCCGCCCCGCGGCCAACTGTCGCGCGGTCAAGGCGACTGCCCCGAACCCGCGAGCGCGGCAAACG
>JANMWM010000026.1:0-11269 GCA_031394005.1 Sphingomonas sp. | reverse complement strand
ACATCATCCCGACGACGACGGGCGCGGCCCGGGCGGTCGGCGAGGTGCTGCCCGAGCTCAAGGGCAAGCTCGACGGGTCGGCGATCCGCGTGCCGACGCCAAACGTCAGCCTGATCGACCTGACCTTCACGCCCAAGCGCGATACGACGCTCGAGGAGGTCAACCGGGTGCTCAAGGCGGCGGCGGATGCGGGGCCGCTCAAGGGCATCCTCGCCTACACCGACGAGCCGCTGGTCTCGATCGACCTCAATCACAATCCGGCGAGTTCGACCGTCGACAGCCTCGAAACCGCAGTGCTCGAAGGCAAGCTGGTGCGTGTCGTCAGCTGGTACGACAATGAGTGGGGTTTCTCGAACCGCATGGTCGATACGGCCGGGGCGATGGCGAAACTCGGCTGATCGGCGATGCCGCGCGTCCTGCTTCGCCCGACCGGGTTCGTCGATTCACCGTTTGGGCATGACGGCAAGGTCGCCCAGCTGGTGGGCGGGCTCAACTGGTTTGCGAGCGTCGAGTTGCTGACGATCGAGGGCAATCGTCGGGTGGCGAGCGAGCTGGTCCCGGTCGAAGGGATCGAGGCGCGGTTCGATGACGCGATGGTGACGGACTGGGCGCGGCTTACGGCCCCGCGCGCGCCGCTACAGATGAGTGAGCGCACCATTCGCCTCGATCAGCCGCAGGTGATGGGCATCGTCAACACGACTCCTGACAGCTTTTCGGGCGACGGCCACGCCAACGACAGCGCCGAAGCCGCCGAGGCTGGCGCGACGATGGCGGGGCAGGGGGCGGCGATCCTAGACATCGGCGGCGAGAGCACGCGGCCCGGGGCCAAGGTCGTCTGGGAAGGCGACGAGATCGAGCGAGTCGTGCCGGTTTTACGCCAGCTTGCGGCGGGCGGCGCGGCGGTGTCGATCGATACGCGCAAGGCGGCGGTAGTTGAGGCGGCGCTGGCGGCGGGCGCACGGCTGGTCAACGACGTGTCAGGACTGACCTACGATGAGCGAATGGCCGGCGTGATCGCGGCTGCTGGCGTGCCGGTAGTGCTGATGCACCATCAGGGCGACCCCGCGTCGATGCAGGGCGACCCACGCTACGACGATGTGCTGGTCGAGGTTTATCTGTGGCTTGAGGAGCGGATCGCGGCGGCCGAGGCGGCGGGGATCGCTCGCGACAAGATCTTGATCGACCCGGGGTTCGGCTTCGGCAAGTCGGTAGCGCACAACCTCGAGCTGATGAACGGCCTCGCGTTGTTCCACGGTCTTGGATGCCCGCTGGTCCTTGGCGCAAGCCGCAAGCGCACCATCGGCGCGCTGTCGAACGAAGCCCCCGCCGACCAGCGCGTCGCCGGAAGCCTCGCCTTTGCCCTGAAAGCCGCCGACCATGGCGCGCAGTTGCTACGTGTTCACGACGTCCCCGAAACCGTCCAGGCCCTCCGCATCTGGCGCGGCCTGCGCGACCAGGCCCTCACGCCGCTCCGATAAAGGGCGAGGCGTTCGCCGAGATGACTGCTTTCGACCCAAAGACGTTTACTGAACGCTTTGTTGCGGCAGTCCGCGAGCAGCCATTCAGTAGAGCTCATACGGGTAGCGAATGACCCTGGGCGGCGGCGGAGTCACTTGGTCACGCCATAGCCGACATATACTTCAGCGACGTCAGGATCGATCGCCAGCGCAGCGGCGCGGTCGGCGGCGGCCTTGGCCGGATCGCCCTTGCGTGCCGAGGCGATCGAGTGGACGAACAGCGAGGGTGCGAGCCGCGGCGCGAGCTTGAGCGCCGCGTCGAGGTCCGCGATCGCATCCTCGACCCGGCCCAGCCGGAGATAGGTAAAGCCGCGGCCGTCGAGGAAAGTTGCGACCGGGCCGTCCTTAAGCGCGCGATTGCAGTCGTCGAGCGCCGATCCGCGTTCGTGAGGGCAGCAATCCGCCACTCGTTCTCCGAAAGCCGCCCGACCGCTGACCACCGAGGCTGTGTGAAAAGGCTTTCGCGCCACGGTTTCTTGGCCAATGCCGCCTAGCTGCAACGAAACTCATATTTTTGAGCTATTGAAATTATTGAAAGCGTGTTTTGCCGTTTGCGGGAGGGATTGCGCGTTTGGCTGCAGAACACCGGTTTTCACACAGCCTCCACCAAAAGCCGCCGTTCGATTCTCCTGTCCTATAGCGCGTTGATTATGGCACGGTGACGGCGCGGTTCGGTGCCGCCGATCGCGTTCGGAGGGAATTGCGAAAAGCAGGACGTCACCGCGAACATTGGGAACATTCGCGGGACCGTGCAACGTTTGAACGGGCGCTCAGGGGCTGCCTTTAGACTGATTTTCCGACCGCCGTTCAGGCCGCCGTATCGATCCCGAGCTCGCCCAGTTTGCGATAGAGCGTCGAGCGCCCGATCCCCAGCCGCCGTGCGACTTCGGTCATCCGCCCCCGATAATGGCCGATCGCGAGGCGGATCACGTCGGCCTCGATCTCCTCCATGCTGCGCAGGTGGCCGTCGGCGAGGAACAGGGTGACGGGCGAGGCCGCGGCTAGCGCGGCATCGGTGGTCGACGCGCTAAGCTGGGGCGCGAAATCGTTCTTGCGACCGGTGAAGCGGGACTGGATCGCAATGTGCGGGAAATGTTCGGCGGTGAGGCCCGATTCGGCCTGGAGAGCGGCGCGGAACAGGACGCCGGCGAGCTGGCGGACGTTGCCCGGCCAGCCATAGCGCATCAGCACCGCAAGCGCGTCATTGCCGATTGACAGGATGCGCATCCCAGGTTGGCGCGCGTGGCGGGCGAGGAGGTGGCGGGCGAGCGCGGGGATATCGCCGCTGCGGTCGCGCAACGGGGGGATGGTGACGCTGATGCCGCCGAGACGCGCGGCGAGACCGGGATGGAGCTTGTCGAGCACCGGGCGCGACGAGGTGGCGATGACCCGGACGTCGACCGAGGTCGAGCCATTGCAGCCGACGGGGCGCACTTCGCCGGTGGCGAGGACGCGGTCGAGCGCGGCCTGGGTCTCTTCGGGCAGCGCGCCGACTTCGTCGAGGAGGAGCGTGCCGCCGTCGGCCGCCACCATCCGCCCGACCTTTTCCGAGAATGCGCCGGGGAAGGCCCCGGTCACGTGCCCGAACAGCTCGCTGTCGATGATGTTGGCGGGGACCGCCTTGCAGTCGAGCGCGACCAGTGGCGATCGGGCGCGGAGAGAGGCGGCGTGGATCGCGCGCGCCAAGGTTTCCTTGCCTGCACCAGGTTCGCCGATGATCAGGATCGGGAGGCGGTTGCGCGCGGCCTTGGCGGCGACGGCGAGGGCGGCGCGGAAATCAGGGGCGGCACCGACCAATTCCTCGAGGGGGAGGGGATCAAGCAATTTTTCCGACAGCGGCGCGAGTTCGCCCGCGGCGCGGCGGCGGTCGGCATTGGCGGTGAGCGCGTCGAGAAGACGCTCGGGCGCGACGGGCTTTACCAAGTAGTCAGAGGCGCCGGCACGCATTGCCTCGAAGGCGAGCGATTGCTCGTCGGGGTCGGCGAGGACGAGGACGGGGAGCTCGGCGCGGCAGCTGCGCAGGGCGGCGATCAATGCAGGACCGTCTTCGGCGCGCCACGTCGAGAGTAATGCCGCTTGGACTTCGCGCCCGTGCGGCCCCTGGAGCAGCCCGACCGCGGTTTCCGTGTCGGCCGCGCCCACCACGCTCCATCCGGCGCGGGCAGCGATCGCCGAGACGAGGCGACGCTCGGCGGCGTCGGCCTCGACCAGCAGCAGGGAACGGTGGGGTTGGTCGCTCATAATCCTCCGATCGCCCGACCATAAAGGCGACAGGTAAAGGCCTGCTTAAAAGCGCTTGGGACCGGGGCGCGGGCTTGTTATGGCGGCGGTACGTTCGATCATCGAAGGAACAGGCCATGACCGCGAATGGGGTGCAGCAGCAACAGCAGGGCGCGAGCGGGATGGACCTGCCGGCGCATCGTCGCAATTACGAGGGCTTCCTCAGGGTGTTGCGGCGTTCGACGATTGCCGTCGCAATCGTCACGGCAATCGTCATCCTGATCATCTCGCGCTGACGTGGTGAAAATCGCGGTCCTCAGGGAAGCCTCCGGCGAGACGCGCGTCGCTGCGATCCCGGAAACGGTCAAGAAGTTTGCGGTTCTGGGCGCGAAGGTCGCGGTAGAGCGCGGTGCAGGGGAGGCCGCCAGCATTTCGGACGTCGCCTTCGCGGAAGCGGGGGCAACGATCGAGGACCGCGCGGAGTTGATCGCCGACGCGGACATCATCCTGTGCATCGGCGGACCCGATGCGCTGTCTGGCGTGAAAGCGGGGGCAATATTAGTCGGCGCGCTCGATCCGGCGCAGCGCGGGAACACCGTGCAGGGATACGCCGATGCCGGGATCGAAGCGCTTGCGATGGAGTGGATGCCGCGCATCACTCGCGCCCAGTCGATGGACATCCTTTCGTCACAGTCGAACCTCGCGGGCTACAAAGCGGTCGTCGACGCAGCGTCGGCCTACGGCCGTGCATTTCCGATGATGATGACGGCGGCTGGGACGGTCAGCCCGGCGAAGCTGTTCGTGATGGGCGTCGGGGTTGCGGGCTTGCAGGCGATCGCGACCGGGCGGCGGCTGGGCGCGCAGGTCAGCGCGACTGACGTGCGATCGGCGACCAAGGAGCAGATCCAGTCGCTCGGTGCCAAGCCGGTGTTTGTCGAGAATGTCGCGGGGATCGAGGGCGAGGGCGCGGGTGGCTATGCCGGCGAGACCTCGGACGAATATAAGACGGCGCAGGCGGAGCTCGTGTCGAACCATATCGCCAAACAGGACATCGTCATCACGACGGCGTTGATTCCGGGGAGACCGGCGCCGCGGTTGGTCAGTGACGCGCAATTGGCGACGATGCGGCCCGGTAGCGTAATCGTCGATCTTGCGGCCGAAGCGGGCGGAAATGTCGAAGGTTGCGTCATGGGCGAGACGGTCGAGCGCCACGGCGTAACAATCATCGGCACGCGCAATCTGGCGGCGACGCTGGCCGCGGACTCGTCGGCGCTGTTCTCGCGCAACCTGTACAACTTCCTCGCCGCTTTCTGGGATAAGGAAGTCGGCCGGCCCGTCCTTCCGGACGACGACGAGATCGTGAAGGCAATTCGCCTGACGAAGGGCGGGAAGGTGGTGAGCGACCGGTTGATCGTCCCGGTCTGAACTTCATTCAAGAATTGCAGGCACAAAAAAAGCCGCCTTGGCACGAGAGCGGCTTTTCCTGTTCGTGGAAGACGATCAATCGAACGCCTTGAAATCAGCCGTTGGAGCCGCCCGAACCTTCGCCGCTGCCGAGGAGCCAATTCCAGAAACTGAAGCGCGTTTGCTTCTTCATCATCTATCCCCTTGTTGGTCACGCGACTCACCTCGCGAACCTGGAGATATTAACCATAAAGAACATGGTTAGCAAACCATTAAGGTTTTAGGCTACCCGAAGCCCTCGCTCGACTTTCAAGCGTTTGAGAACATTGCGCAAACTTGTGGCGCGTCCAATGATGAAGCCCTGCGCGAGATCGCAACCCATCGTCGTAAGTAGCTCAAGAGTCTCGCGATCCTCCACTCCTTCGGCAACTACGATTCGGCCCAATGAATGGGCTAGGGCAATTGTCGACTGAACCATGACCCGGTCGCTGCGATGGTCGCGGAGCGACTTGATGAAGCTCTGGTCGATCTTGATCTCGGCCGCCGGCACCTTCTTGAGATAGTCGAGTGTGGACAGCCCGGTGCCATAATCGTCGATCGAGATTTTCACGCCGAGATCGCGCAACCTATGAAGCATTTCGATATCCTGTCCGCTACCGGCCAGAGCCGCGGTCTCGGTGAGCTCAAGGATCAACTGCGAAGGGGGCAGGCCGTGACGCGCAAGGCAGTCGCCGACACGATTAGGCAAGTCGGGATCGTTGAGCAGTCGGGCCGACAAGTTGACCGCCAGAGCCAACGGTCGGCCTTGGCGGTGGGCGAGCGCCACGGCCGATACCGCCTGATCGAGAATGTGATCGGTCAGTTTTTCGATGCGGTCATGCTGCTCTGCCGCGCCGATGAACTCGGTGGGGCTGATCGGACCCTTCTCGGGATGGGTCCAACGGGCGAGCGCCTCGACCCCGACGATCTCGTTGGTCGTGAGATCGAGCTTGGGCTGGTAGGCAACCCAAACCTCGCCCTTTTTGATCGCCTCGTCGAGCTGACTCAACAATGAGAGTTTCCACGACGCGTCGGCCAGCCGCGCCGGGTCGTGATATTTCCACCTGAGCCCTTCGGCTTCGGCTTCGTCGGCTGCCACCAAAGCGCTTCCAAGTCGGTTTGACGCGGCGCGCCCACTGCCGATATCGACGCCGAAGCTGATCATGACGTCATAATGCTGACTGCGAACCTTTACCGGGCTGCGGAACAGGGCGTGGAGCGCTTCCAGGTGATGGCCGAGGGCAAGATCTGGCTCGGCAAACCACGCGAACAGTCCTTCGTCACCATGATAAAGGCGGCGTCCTGCCGCTCCGACGCAGAGTCGCGCCGTTATCTGCTCGGTCAGAAGACGCTCGGTATCCTGCGGCAGCGCCGAGGCGATTTCGGCGTAATTGTGCAGGCGCGCCACGACGAGGGGACGCTCTCGGGCCAGCGGGTCTCCGCGCAACGCAACAAGGTTTGGAAGGCCGCTGACGTCATTGACTTCGCTGCGGTTTCGAAGCCGAATCCAGTTCAATTGCCCGGCCAAAATAGCCAAGACTACGATAGCCGGGCCAATTTCGATGAAGATAAGCTGAGCCTGCAACGGCTCGGGCAATACTAAAATTAGAAAAGCGCCTCCCGCTAGCAGGAGGTTCTGGAACAGCGCTCTCCGGGTCGCGACCGCCAATGTGCCAATGCACGCACTAATCAGGAGTGCCGCCAGCCAGCCAAGGTCGAGTGGACGATCCTTGATCAGCGTCTCCGCCCCAATTGCATGGATGTAGACTCCACCCATGCGGCCGTAACCGGGAAGAAAATATTGATCACCCAAAGTGTCGGTTGTCGTCCCGATGAAGGCGATCCTGCCCGAAATGAGTTGCGGGGATACTTTTCCGTCGATGACATCGGCAGCCGATACTGCGAGAAAGGATTTGGGATCGACCGAATAATCGATTGGGAAGGTGGTGTCGGACCAAACTTTCCATCCAGCAGCGCTGGTTGCTAGGCTTGGGATCCGCGACTCGCCGATTTTCACGCCGTAGCTCAAGGCTCGCACCCGGTTGTCGAAGTCGTAATCCAGCATCAAGTTAGCGAGCTTTGTATGCTTTGAGAACTCGGCCAACGGCGCGAGGTTCGCTGTCCGATCACGCCGCAAGCCTATCGGCAAAGTTACCCGCCCCGACTTCTCGAGCGCGCGCTCGAACGAGGCGTCGCCGGCGGGGTCACCGCGGTAAGCGAACATGATGTCGAAGTTGATCGAGCGGGCGCCCATTTGGGTGAGCTGGTCGACCAATTTTGCGTGCGTTGCCCGCGACCAAGGCCAGTTGCCGACCTTGCGCAAGCTTGCATCGTCGATCTTAACAATTACGATGTTGTCGCTGGCTGGATGGTGATTCAATCCCGCCCAAGTCGTTTGCGCAATGAAATCAACCGGCTTGGCGAGGCCTAACAGCCCAATGATCACGCCGGCGAAAAGCGTCCACAGCAGGAGCCGCTTGGGCGACGCCGGCTTCTTGCTCTTCGGCCGATCAAATCCCGCCTGCTGGCGCACGTCATTCCCTTCGTGATCCTTTCTCTCGCTAACCCGATAAAAGTTAGGATTTTGGAAATTTCGATCCACGTCCGCCGTTAATTGCACCGTTTGCGGCTCGACAGCGACGGCCTCCCGCGCCAAGGAATAGCCGCGCGGTGCTCATGGGAGGGTATGTTGGACTTCATCTCGATCCTGTCGATCTTCGTCCTGGCCTGCTTTGTGGGTTATTTCGTGGTGTGGTCGGTGACTCCGGCGCTCCACACCCCGCTGATGGCGGTTACCAACGCGATCTCCAGCGTGATCATCGTCGGCGCGCTGATCGCTGCTGCGGCCGCCGGATCGTCCGCCGCCAAGTGGCTCGGGCTGATTGCGGTCGCGCTCGCCAGCGTGAATATCTTCGGCGGTTTCGCGGTGACCGCGCGGATGCTGGCGATGTACAAGAAGAAGGAGCGCTAGGACGTGGCGCCCGACGCTCACACCGACCTGATCTTGAACATGTCCGACAGCTGGGTGGCGCTCGCCTACCTTGTCGCCGGCGGCTGCTTCATCCTCGCGCTTCGCGGTCTGTCAAGCCCGGTCACCAGCCAGCGCGGCAACCGGCTTGGCATGATCGGCATGGCTATCGCCGTGCTGACGACGCTGTTGACCCACAGGATTGCCTCGCTTGGCGAGATCCTTATCGCGATCGCGGTCGGCGGCGGGATTGGCCTCGTTACCGCGCGGCGGATCCAGATGACGGCGATGCCGCAGCTGGTTGCGGCGTTTCACAGCCTCGTCGGCCTCGCCGCGGTGCTGGTCGGGGTTGCCGCCTTCCTCAATCCCGGCGCTTTCGGCATTGTCGGCCCCGAAGGCATCCATCAGGCGAGCCGGGTCGAGATGGGTCTCGGCGTCGCGATCGGCGCGATCACCTTCTCGGGTTCGGTGATCGCTTTCCTAAAGCTCAATGGCACCATGTCGGGCGCGCCGATCCTGCTTCCGCTGCGCCACATCCTCAACCTGAGCACGCTGGTCGCGATCCTCGGGCTGATCGGCTATTTCACGCAGGACCAGTCGCCGTGGGTATTTTGGACCGTCACCGCGCTGTCGTTCGCGATCGGTTTCCTGCTCATCATCCCCATCGGCGGGGCGGACATGCCGGTCGTGGTGTCGATGCTCAACAGCTATTCCGGCTGGGCGGCGGCGGCGATGGGCTTCACGCTCCACAACAGTGCGATGATCATCACCGGCGCGCTCGTCGGATCGTCGGGCGCGATCCTCAGCTACATCATGTGCCGGGCGATGAATCGCAGCTTTATCAGTGTTATCGCCGGCGGGTTCGGCGCGGTCGCAGGTGGCCCCGCGGGCGAAGTCATCGACCGCCCCTACAAGCGCGGCTCGGCCGAGGATGCCGCCTTCCTGCTGCAACAGGCCGACCAGGTGATCATCGTCCCGGGTTACGGCATGGCGGTCGCGCAGGCGCAGCACGTGCTTCGCGAGATGGGCGACCAGCTCAAGAAGCAGGGGGTGCGGGTGAAGTATGCCATTCATCCGGTGGCGGGGCGCATGCCGGGGCACATGAACGTGCTGCTGGCCGAGGCCAACGTGCCCTATGACGAGGTGTTCGAACTCGAGGATATCAATTCCGAGTTTGCGCAGACCGACGTCGCCTTCGTCATCGGCGCCAACGACGTCACCAATCCGGCGGCCAAGACCGACAAGACATCACCAATCTACGGCATGCCGGTACTCGACGTCGAGAAGGCGCGGACTGTGCTGTTCATTAAGCGGTCGATGGGCGGGGCGGGCTATGCCGGGGTCGATAACGAGTTGTTCTACCGCGACAACACGATGATGCTGCTCGCCGACGCCAAAAAGATGGTTGAGGAAATCGTCAAGGCGCTGGGCTAGCCGAGTTAACGCAATTCAGAGCCGTTAAGCCCTTGGATTAACAATCTCCCTCGCTAAGCATTGGGTGATGAGCGTGGAATCGGTCGTCGGGGACCATTTGCTCGGGGCAAGGGCGGGGAAACGCGGAAATGAACAAGCTGGGTATCATCGGCGGAACGAGCTGGGCGTCGACCGCGCTTTACTACGATCATATCAATCGCGGCGTCGCGGCACGGCTCGGCGGGCTACACAGCGCGCCGCTGGCACTCGAAAGTCTCGATTTCGCGCCGCTCGCGGCGATGCAGAAGGCGGGTGACTGGGCGGGGGTCGCGACGGTCACGATCGAGGCCGGCCGGCGGCTGCGCGACGCTGGCTGCAAAGCGCTGCTGCTGGCCTCGAACACAATGCACAAGGTTGCGCCGTTGGTCGAGGAAGCGACCAATCTGCCGCTGCTCGACATAGCCGCGGCGACGGCGGACCGGCTCGCTGCCGAGCACCGCATCCGTGTCGCCCTGCTGGGCACGCGCTTTACCATGTCCGAGCCGTTCGCCCGCACCGCCTATGAAGCGCAGGGGATCGCGGTCCACGCGCTCAGCGACGAATGGCAGCGCGAAGTCGATCGAATTATCTACGAGGAACTCGCCGCGGGGCGGGTAGTGCGCGACAGCCAGCGCAAGTTGAAGACATTGATCACCGAGTTGGGGAAGCAGAAGGTACAGGCTGTGGTGCTGGGCTGCACCGAATTGGTGCTCGCGGTCGATGTTCGCGCCAATGTCTTGCCGGTTTACGATACCACCGCGATCCACGCCCGCGCCGCGGTCGAGTGGATCCTCGATAATGAAGCGGTGGCCGAACGCCAGGCCGCCTGACCGGTCAGTCCTCGATCCGTGCCCGCCGGCGGTCGATCAGCCAGACAGCGATGGCGATCACGATCCCCACGCCCGTCCCGCGCAGGATGCCGAGCATCGGCTGGCCGACGCTGAGGCCCCAGATCGTGCCGGCGATGATCGCCAGCATGAGGAACAGGCCGCCCGCCTGGCTGCTTCGCATCGACATGCGCTGCCTGTGACAGAAGCGGCAAGTGTGCGCCACCCCCGACGTGGTTGATGAGGCGCTAACGACGCTTGTGCGCGGTCCGCAAACGGGTTTCGGGTTAATCGGGGGGCATGGAATCGCTCTTCATCAGCGGGCGTGGGGCGATTGCCGACGCTGCGGGCCTCATCGAAACCTATGGCGACGACGCGGGATTCGAAGCTGCCGCGCGCGCCCACGCCAGCCGAGATGCCGGCAACGTCCAGCGCTTCTGCCACTGGCGACAGATCGAGCGGGTCATCGCGACCTTGGCGAGCGACGAGGTTGTCGGCAGCGTTCACTAAGCCTTTTCGATGAGATGCTGATTCACGTCATCGGTGCAAGCGCAAGGCGCTTCCACCTCAAACAATCAGCCTCTAGGCTCGCCCCCAACCAGGGGAGAGCGTCGCGTGAAGAACTGGAATGTCCGCAAGGTCGTCGTTGCGCGCGAAGACATGCCCGAGCATCACCGGCTGGTGCGGTCGCTGTCGTGGCCGCACCTCGTTGCGCTCGGGGTAGGCGCGATCGTCGGGACTGGGATCCTCACGCTAATCGGGGTCGGCGCTGCCAAGGCCGGGCCGTCGGTCATCCTGTCGTTCGCAATCGCCGGGCTGATCTGTGCCTGCGCCGCGCTCGC
>JANMWM010000184.1:0-2445 GCA_031394005.1 Sphingomonas sp. | reverse complement strand
GTGCCGAGCCCAGCGATTGCCTCGCGGCTTTTGCCGTCGACCAGCGCGGCGGCGGCGCGAAGCGTGTCCTCCTCGCCCGTGCGGCAGGCGACGCGATAGGAGCGTCCGGCGATCGAAAGGTCGATTTCCGCCACTAGCGGGTCCCTGCGGCGCGGATCATCTCGTCGAGTTCGGCGACCACGCCCTGGACCTTGCCGCGCAGCACGTGGTCGCGCTGTCGGGCACTTTGGGCGGCGGCCGCGGCGCGTTCGATCCGATCGAACGCTCGCTCAGCACGGTCAAGAGTGGAGGAGAGCGAGACTTGGTCCATCGCGGGGGACTACGCCGGTTAAATCGGAGCGGCAAGCGGGTGGCCGCGCCGCGCCCGGTTGACGCTATGCCGCCGAGCGACAATAGGCACCGACTCATCGGCCAGCCGGCAGGGCGCGGGGCCGTCCACGAGGTGTCATGCAGCCGACTCAACGCCAGCTCGCCAATGCCATCCGGGCGCTTTCGATGGACGCGGTCGAAGTCGCCAATTCGGGGCATCCGGGGATGCCGATGGGCATGGCCGATGCCGCCACCGCGCTGTTCACGCGCGCGCTCAAATACGACCCGGCCGTTCCGCACTGGCCCGATCGTGATCGCTTCGTGCTGTCGGCGGGACATGGCTCGATGCTGATCTACGCCGCGCTCTATCTCACCGGCTATGCGCGGCCGACGATGGATGACATCAAGAATTTCCGGAAATTGCACAGCCCGTGCGCCGGCCATCCCGAGAATTTCGAGCTGGCGGGGGTCGAGGCAACCACCGGACCGCTTGGGCAGGGTCTGGCGATGGCGGTCGGCATGGCGATTGCCGAGCGGCATCTCAACGCCATCTATGGCGACGAGTTGGTCGACCACAAGACGTTTGTGATCGCCGGCGACGGCTGCCTGATGGAGGGGATCAACCATGAGGCGGTCGGGCTCGCCGGGCACTTGAAACTCGGACGGTTGATCGTGCTGTGGGACGATAATCGGATTACCATCGACGGATCGACCGAGCTCAGCCGCAACGAGGATGTCATGGCGCGCTTTGCGGCCTCCGCGTGGCACACGCTCGAATGCGACGGGCTCGATGCGGGAAAGGTCACGCAGGCGATCGACAAGGCGAGCGCCGACGAGCGGCCCACGTTGATCCGCTGCAAGACGATCATTGGCTATGGCGCACCGAACAAGCAGGGCACCTCGGCGACCCACGGCGCGGCGCTGGGCAAGGACGAAGTCGAGGCGGCGCGCAAGGAGCTAGGGCTTCCGCCGACCGCGTTCACCATCCCCGAGGACGTGCTGTCGGCGTGGCGCAAGGCGGGATCGCGCGGCGCGGCGGATCATGCGGCATGGCGCAAGCGGCTCGAGGCAAGCGCCAAGCGCGGCGAGTTCGAAGCGCGGCTGGCGGGCGTTTGCGATGACGCATGGTTGAAGCCCTATCTAGACCAGCTGCTCGAGAAGCCGCCGACGGTGGCGACACGCAAAGCGTCCGAGATGGCGCTCGAGGTGATCAACACCGCAGTGCCGGCGACGATCGGCGGGTCGGCCGACCTGACGGGCTCGAACAATACCAAGACCAAGGGCCAGCTGCCGCTCGACGCGAGTAATTATGGCGGGCGCTACGTCTATTATGGCATCCGCGAGTTCGGCATGGCGGCCGCGATGAACGGCATGGCGCTGCACGGCGGGGTGGTGCCCTATGGCGGGACCTTCCTGGTGTTCAGCGACTATTGCCGACCGGCGATCCGGCTGTCTGCGCTGCAGCAGTGCCGTGTGATCTACGTCATGACACACGACTCGATTGGGCTCGGCGAGGATGGGCCGACGCATCAGCCGATCGAACATCTACAAAGTCTGCGGGTCATGCCGGGTCTGGCTGTGTACCGGCCATGCGACGCGGTTGAGACGGCGGAATGCTGGGCGGCGGCGCTGACCGACAAGGGGCCGTCGCTCCTCGCGCTGTCGCGGCAGAATCTGGCGCCGATGCGAACGGCGGCCGAGGCGGAAAATTTGTCGGCCAAGGGGGCTTACCGGCTGCGCTCGGCCAAGGCGCCGCGCAAGGTGATTCTGCTCGCCACTGGCTCGGAGGTCGAAATTGCGCGCGACGTTGCCGATGCGCTTGAAACTAGGGGGATCGGCGCCGACCTCGTGTCGATGCCGTCGACCGACCGCTTCGACCTTCAGGACGAGGCCTACCGCGAGGACATTCTCCCTGACGTGTCGAACCGCGAGATACTGCGCGTGTCGATCGAGGCCGGGACGACGATCGGCTGGGAACGCTATACCGGGCTGCATGGGCTGCGCATCGGCATCGACCGGTTCGGGGCATCGGCCCCGGCGCCCGATCTCTACGAGGAATTCGGGCTGACCGCCCCCAAGATCATCGAGCGCGTCACCGCGCTTTTGCAAAAGAGGGACATGCTATGACCAAGGTTG
>JANMWM010000158.1:0-3314 GCA_031394005.1 Sphingomonas sp. | reverse complement strand
CATTCGGGCTATCAGGAGCAGGACGGGCTTTACGGGCCGATCGTGATCGATCCTGCCGGGCCTGATCCGGTCTCCTATGACCGCGAGCATGTCATCATATTGTCCGACCATAGTCCGATGCTCGGCGCGACGATCTTTCGTAAATTGAAGCAGATGGGTGGCGGCTATTTCAACATGCAACGCCAGACGCTGTCGGGGTTGATCGCCGGACGTGACCAGACGCAGAAGGAGCGGCTCGAATGGGCCAAGATGCGGATGGACCCGGCCGACATCGCCGACGTTACCGGATCGACCTATACTTTCACAATCAACGGCCATGGCCCGTTCGACAACTGGACCGGGCTGTTCACGCCGGGCGAGCGCGTTCGGCTGCGGATCATCAACGCCGCCTCGCAGACCAATTTCAACGTCCGCATCCCCGATCTGCCGATGACGGTGGTTGCGGCCGACGGGCAGAATGTCCGGCCGGTCAGGGTCGACGAGTTCCAGATCGGCGTGGCCGAGACGTTCGACGTGATCGTCACGCCGGGCGACCGCGCGTACAGCTTTGTCAGCGAATCGATCGATCGCTCGGGCCTCGGCAGAGCGACGCTGGCGCCGCGTACGGGAATGAGCGCACCGGTGCCGCCGATCCGCCCGCGTCCGCTGACGACGATGATGGACATGGGCATGGGCGACATGAGCGGCATGGCGGGAATGGACATGACAAATCCGGCGATTAAGCGCGGGATCGATCCATCGGCTGAACAGAATGCCTCGCGGTTGCTGGCCAAGCTCACCGGCTGGCGCGAGCCGACCGATCATGGCTCAATGGCCGCCAGCGCCTCCGCGTCCATGGCGGGGATGGGCGGAATGCCAGCCGTCACCAACGGTTCGATGGCGGGGATGCCGGGGATGTCCGGCGGCTCGATGGCGGGAATGAACGAGATGGATCATTCGGCGGGCGCCGCCACAGGCTCGGGCCAGTCGATAAGCATGAACATGCGTGACGGGAAAAATGCGCCGGGCGTGAAGATGGGCCCCGGCGTCCAGACGATCTCGCCGATGCCGACCGATCGCAGCGGGGAGGCGCCGCAGGGTCTCGACGGGCTCGACCACCGCGTGCTGGTCTATCGTGACCTCGTCGCGCTCGAGCGCAATCCCGATGTCCGCGCGCCTAGCCGTGAGCTCGACATCCACCTCACCGGCAATATGGAGCGCTACATGTGGTCATTCGACGGGGTGAAGCTGAGCGACCCCGCCGAGCCGATCCCGTTCCGGCTCGGCGAGCGGGTGCGGGTGACGCTGATCAACGACACGATGATGCCGCACCCGATCCATATCCACGGCCATTTCTTCGAGCTGGTCACGGGTCATGGCGCAACGGCGCCACGCAAGCATACGGTCAATGTACCGCCCGGTGGCAAGGTCAGCTTCGATCTTACCGCAGATGCGCCCGGCGACTGGGCATTCCATTGCCACAATCTGTATCACATGGCCGCGGGGATGATGCGTGTGGTGACGATCCGCCATGCGACGGGAGCGGCGGCATGAGGCGGCTGCAAATGAGCCTGGTGGCTGCTGTCGCCGGGCTAGGTTTCGCTGGTCCGGCGAGCGCCCAAATGAACATGAGCATGCCTGGGATGAGCATGCCGGGAATGAAGATGCCTGCCGCGAGGAAGCCGCTGGCAAAGAAACCGGCCGCGAAAAAAGTCGTTGTGAAGCGCGCTTCGGCAAAAACCACCAAGTCCGCCGCCAAGTCCTCGTTGCTCCACAGCAGGCCCGCTACCAAGTCGAAGTCATCGAACGCTGGTCACGACATTTCGGCCGCGCCCGGCATGGCGATGCCCGCCGTGCAGGACATGAAGGACATGCCGGGGATGGCGATGCCCGCCTCGTCCGGGGTCATGGCCAGCGATAATGATCTTCCCGCTGGCAATGCACCGCCGCCTCCGGTGCCGACCGACCATGCCGCCGACAAGACCTACGGCGCGGCGGCAATGGTGATGGGTCGCCAACACCTCCAGGAGTTTCACGGCGGACAGAAAATGTCGCAACTCCTCGTCAGCATCGCGGAGTACCACTTTAATCGTGGACGTGACGGCTATCAGTGGGTCGGCCAGGGTTGGTATGGCGGCGATATCGACCGGCTGTGGGTTAAGAGCCAGGGCGACGGCGAAGTTCGCGGCGGAGTGGGCCGAGCCGAGGTCCAGGGCCTCTTCAGTCACGCGATTGGACCCTATTTCAACGTCCAGGGCGGGGTTCGCCACGATTTCAAGCCCAACCCTTCGCGTACCTATGCCACCGTCGGAATCGAGGGCCTTGCGCCCAGTTTCTTCGACTTCGAAGCAGCCTTGTTCCTGTCAAACAAGGGCGAGCTTATGGGGCGTGTCGAGGGAACCTACGATCAGCGTATTACCCAGAAATTGATCCTGCAGCCCCGCGTCGAAATCAACGCGGCCGCGCAGAACAGCAGGGCGATCGGGATCGGGTCTGGCCTGTCCGACGTCGAGGCTGGCGTGCGCCTGCGTTACGACCTCCGTCGTGAGTTCGCGCCCTATGTCGGCGTCCAGTACAAGCGGGCGTTCGTAACGACCGGACGTTATTTGCGCGATGCCGGCGAGCGCCGTGGCGGCTGGAACGTGTTGACCGGCATCAGGACCTGGTTCTGAGTGCCAGACCATGGGGTAATGATTGAAAGGCGAAACACGAACAGGTTTCCAGGCTGTTGGGACTAATCGCGCTGGCGTCCACCGGCGCCACGGCGGCATCCGCTGTAACCTCAGAAAGGGACGCAGCGGCGGTTTGCAGGGCCGGAAGCGTGATCGGCACCATTGCTGCCGGAAAGATCGCTGCGATCGCGAGCCCCGGCCGCCATACTCGTACGTGCTGGTCATAGTGTCAGGCATAATCATCACACTTCCATAAGTGTGAGGGCCTGTCAGCCGAATTAGGGGGCTACTTCACAACTGCTAAGGCGGCATTAAATCCGAAAACTCGACCAATCCCCACAATTTTACTAAAGACAGAGGTAACCATCTCGGCAAAAAGTTTCACTGCCCCAATAGTGAACTGAATTGATCTGCCTAAATCCAATCGATTGGGAATCTATCATACAATAAATGCCAACTGCAGATATTAAGCTAAAGTTAAACTATAAATCTAATTGAGATCATAACAAGGGTGATTACTGGAGACAAACGTCAGAAGAATGTATTTACGGCCTGATATGATCTGGAAATGATTGTATACATTTTCGAACTGTAGTTCGGCACTTCCAAAACTTATCGACTATTTTAACAATTAAAAATTCCGGCGACAGGTCGTGTATGGCG
>JANMWM010000157.1:0-2196 GCA_031394005.1 Sphingomonas sp. | reverse complement strand
GCCTCCTCGTCAGGCCTTGGATTGACCATTAGCATCGCCGCGATCGCCATGATGAACCCCGGATCGCAAAAGCCGCACTGGCTGACCTGCTCCGCCGCCCACGCCTGCTGCACCGGGTGCGACCGGCCTTGCGAAAGCCCTTCGATTGTCGTCACTGCCGCGCCCTCGAGCGACCCGATTGTGACCGCACAACTCATCACCGCCCGCCCGTCGACGATCACCGTGCACGCCCCGCAATCGCGACTGTCGCAACCGTACTTCGTTCCCGTCAAATTCGACGCATCGCGCAGCGCCCACAGCAGCGACGTCTCAGGATCGAGTCTGTAGGCGATCGCCTCGCCGTTGACGGTCATGCTAGTCACCGAATGGCAGTAGCCTGCGAAGAAGCTTCACAAAAGCGGTCTCGTTGGCCATCACGCCACGATGGCGACCCTTGCAACATCGCTCGGCAACATCGGTTTCCGCGAGGAGGGAAGCGGCGGCGTTCCCATCGTGTTTCTCCACGGCGTCGGCTCGGACAAGTCCGCTTGGGACCCTCAGCTCGCTCACTTTGGGCTCTCGCGGCATTCGATCGCCTTCGATTATCCGGGCTACGGCGAAAGCGACCCGCTTGTCGAACGAGACAACGCTCCGCATGATCAGTTAGCGGACGCGATCTTCGCGGCGCTTGACGCGCTTGGCGTGGCCCGAGTCCATCTTTGCGGTCTGTCGCTTGGCGGCGTCGTCGCTATCGCTGTTGCCCACCGCGCGCCGCATCGACTCGCCTCACTAATCCTCGCCGATAGCTTCGCGCGGCACCCCGACGGACTGGCGATCCTAGCCCGCTCGCTTGAGGGGAGCGAAAGCATGCACTCGCTAGCCCGCGCGCGTGTACCGGTGCTGATTGGGCCCAACTCCACATCTAAGCTCGCCTCACAACTAATCGCCGTGATGGGCGCGATAGACGGGGCGGCATTCCGCTTCGGCAGTGCCGCCGTCTGGCCGGTCGATCAGCGCAACCGGGCCCTAGGGATAACGGTGCCGACACTTGTCCTGTGTGGCAGTGACGACCGAGTAACTCCGCCCGACTTGAGCGAAGAACTTGCGCAACTCATCGAACGCGCGCGACTCGAGTTGATACCTTGCACGTGTCACTTACCCAACCTTGAGAACCCCACCGCGTTCAACGCGGCAATCGCTGCGTTTCTCGAGGAAATCGAGTGCAAACCGGAAAAGCGCCGATTCCCATCTTAGACTAGCCCGTAAAATTCACAAGGCTGTTGGTTTTGTGGTTTTGCGCGGTTCGGATGTGGGCTCTCTCGGCGCAAGACGCACCTGATCATGACGCCTTGTTTCATCGCGGGTTTTCGAGAGGTTTGCGGAGCTTCTGGACGGGGAGCGGTGTCGGCGGCACGGCCGGACTGGCCAGGTCGGCGCCGGGCAGAGGGCACGAGCGATCTGCCGGAACGTATCCGCCTTGGGGCAAGCGCTGGCGAAGGCCACGCGGATGCGGGTGGCGGTTTCGATGACGCGTGCGGCGAGCTTGATCAGGCGCAGCCCGATGGTGGCGAACTTGGCGGTTCGCAGCGCGGCCGTCGCAAGGCATCGCATGGCGCAGCTTCCACCTGAGCCGGTAGGCGGCAGTATGCAGGATCAGGCGCATCTGATTGGCGTTGGCGCTGCGGCACGAGGTACGGTCACTTTTGAGCTGCGCCTTGTGCAGCTTGATCAGGTTCTCGGCCTGACCACGGGCGCAATACAGTGCGTCATAGATCCGCTCTGCGCTGCCGTCCTTGAGCGAAGTGACGACGAAGCGGATATCGAGCCCGAGCGTGCTGGCCTCGATGCGCGCCACGACCCGGCAAGACGCCATAGTAACTGTGAAATAACATGACACTTAAAACCGCGAACGCACGCAATCCATTGAGTTCCGGACGATGCGTCAAAATCCGACCCCTTTTGCGATACAGCCTGTCTGTTAGATAGTTTGAGACCGTCACTATAGAATTAAGGCGGGCCACAGCTGGCGTTGCCGTCGGCGACGCTTCGGCCGGTTTATTTGGTCGGATTTTGGGGCCTTGGCAGTATTGCTCGCAAGGTCTACGGTCGTGTCCCGTCATGTGGTGTAGCTTTGTCGGCAGCAAATCTGACCGGGCGCGCGCTATCCAACAGGCGCTGTAGCGGCCGGTCAGATTTGCGGGTGGTCACCGACGATCT
>JANMWM010000143.1:0-3957 GCA_031394005.1 Sphingomonas sp. | reverse complement strand
CGATCGTGACATTATTGCCGCGCGACACGCGGACCGACGGACCGGCCGGTACAGCCCCGCCACCGACCATCATCGGCGAGCGGCCGTAACCGCCGGCCGACTGGTTTTCCGAAGCCGGACGACTGGGAACGGTGCGACGCTGGAAGCGCGACACATCGCCACCGGTGGTGAAGGTGGTGTTCGAATCGAGCGGCTGGTTGGCCACCGCAAGGAGCATCTGACGCTCTTGCACGGGGTTAGTGCCGGCCGGGATCTTGACCTGGCCCGAGGCAACGGCGCGCTCGAGCTCGGCGCTGTTATCGGCGATCGAGCGCAGGCTGAGTGACAGCGTGCCCATCGACTGGGCAACGGCGATCTTCTCGGCGATACGCGGGGTCGCTTCCATGGTGACGGTCGCGGAAGGCTTGACCTCGATCTTGCCGTCCTTGTCCTTGACCTGGTCCATGTGTTGGTCGGTGGCGAGGACGCGTAGGTTGCGGACGATCGTCTCGCTGACCTTAAGCGGCGGGCCATCGCCGCCACCCTCGACCGCCTGGGTTAGCACCATGTCGACGCGATCACCGGCGAACACGAAGCCGGCCACACCGGTTGTCTGAGAGACGGGCACCGTCACGGCGCGCATTCCGGCGCCAAGCGCCGCAGCGAGGAAGCCACGGTCCTGCGGCCCGACAAGCGTGCCGCGGGTCACCGGCTGGCCGGGGGTGACCGCGTTGCGGACGACCATGCCGACCATCTTCTGCGGATCGCCGTCGGCGGACCCTTGCGTGTAATAGGCGCCCTGGATGAGCTCCTTGGGCCAGGCCTGATAGGAGAAGCTGTCGGGGTCGATCATCGATCCGACCGGCAGCGGTTTGCGAGCCACCAGAACCTTGGGTCCAAGCGGAACAGCCGGCGCCGCGTTGGCCTGGTTGGCCCCCGCGCCGGTGAACATATTCTTGGCCAGCACCGCAGTGACCACCGCGATCAGCAGTGCTCCGATGAGCAGCGCAACTTTCTTCACGTCCATGGCGAATGCGCCTCCCCTAGAGGGTTCCTTCAATCTTCTTGGATATCAGGCAAAATGGTTAAGAAACCGTTGGGCGACTAACCATAAGCCGCCGAATGCGATCGCGACCCCGTACGGGATCTCTGGCCGCCCCTCGCGGGACCGGAACTTGTGGGCGACCAACACGACGAGCGTGAGCACGCCGCCGGCGACTGACATGATGACGAGCCACACCAGTGTGGCCTGTGGCTGGAACCATAGCGCGAGGGCGGCGGCGAGCTTGACGTCACCGCCGCCCATCATCCCGATGTAGAAGGTGACTGCCAGCACAACGAACACGGCTGCTCCGACGGCGATGCGAAGAGCCGCATCAGGCCATAACGGCACGCCGCCTGCCCACCAGTAAAGCGGGGCAAGCAGCGCGACCGCGACCACCAGCTTGTTCGAAATTGTGAAGGTGCGGATGTCGATTGCCGCCGCCACGAGCAGCAGCAGCGCGAGCACGCCCAAGACAAAATTGGTGAAGGCGACATTGGTCATCGCCTTGTCCCCTAGACGGCAGGCCTTGCCAAACCGTAACCGGGAGCGATGGAGCGTTTCGATATCGTCATCGTCGGGGGCGGTATTGCCGGCGCGAGCCTTGGCGCGGAGCTCGTCGGGCGGGCGTCGGGGACGGCGCGGCGGGTGTTGCTAATCGAGGCGGAGGCAATTCCGGGGATGCATTCGACGGGGCGGTCGGCGGCGTTCTGGCTGGAAAGCTATGGCGGTCCCGGGGTGGTCGCGCTGTCGACCGCATCGCACGAATTTTTATCATCGCCGCCGGCCGACTTCGCCGAACAGGGCTTTTTGCGGGCGCGCGGGGCGATTCATGTCGATTCGAGCGGGCGCGCTGACGCCTTCGCGCACCTTCCCGAATCGGTCGAGACACGCCCGATGTCGCGTGGCGAACTCGACGCGACAGTGCCGGGGCTCAGCCCGCGCTTCGTCCAGGCGTTGGCAGAACCCGGCTGTGCCGACATCGATGTTGCCGAGCTCCATGCCGCCTATCTGCGCCAGTTCCGGCGCGGCGGCGGGGCGGTGCGCACCGATTCGCGATTGATTGCGGCGGTGCGGTCGGACGACGTGTGGACGATCAGGCTCGAGGACGGGTCATCGGTCGAGGCAGGGGTTCTCGTCAACGCAGCGGGCGCTTGGGCCGACTTGGTCGCCGATGCCGCGGGTCGCGCGCCGATCGGAATCGCGCCCAAGCGGCGGACGATGGTCCAGCTGAGGGTCGGGCGTAGCGGGATCGCCCGGATGCCGCAGCTGCTCGACGCAGCTGGTAGCTTTTATTTCAAGGGCGAGACCGACCACAGCGTGTGGGTCAGCCCGCATGACGAAATCGCTTGCCTGCCGTGCGATGCCCAGCCGGAGGAAATCGACATCGCGGTCGCCATCGACCGATTCGAGCGCGCGGTCGATTGGTCGGTCGAGCGGGTCGAGCGCAGCTGGGCCGGGTTGCGCAGCTTCGCACCTGATCGGTTGCCGGTCTACGGTTATGACAGCGGCGAGCGCGATTTCTTCTGGTTTGCGGGGCAGGGCGGGTTCGGCATCCAGACCGCTCCGGCGGCGGCCAAGCTGGCAGCGGCGTTGCTGACCGGGGAAGCGCCCGACCCCATGATCGCGCAAATTGACCCCGCCTCCTACGCTCCGACTCGTTTCACCACCCGCTGAGCATCCGCCGCGGCGCAGGCGAGCGCATCGACCCGGTCGTTCTCGGCATGGCCGCTGTGTCCCTTGACCCATTTCCACTCGACCCGATGCGGCTCGGCGGCGTCGAGCAGCGCCTGCCACAGCTCGGCGTTCTTGACCGGCTTGCGGTCGGCGGTGCGCCAGCCATTCTTGCGCCAGCCGTGGATCCACTTGGTGATCCCGTCGCGGACATAGACGCTGTCGGTGACCAGCGTGACACGGCACGGGCGGCTAAGCGCATTCAGTCCCTCGATCGCGGCCATCAGCTCCATGCGATTGTTGGTGCTGACGGCTTCGCCGCCCGACAATTCCTTTTCGCGCGCGCCCACGCGAATCAGCGTGCCCCAGCCGCCCGGGCCGGGGTTGCCGCGGCACGCGCCGTCGGTGAACATCTCGACGATCGGCAGTTCGGTCACGTCAGGCGACGAGCTCGCGCGGCAGCTTGAACACCATGTCCTCGGCGACATGCGCCATTTCGCGTTCGGTGACGGTGAAGCGTGTCCGCAGCGCATCAATTACTTCGCGAACGAGTATTTCGGGGGCCGACGCGCCGGCGGTGAGGCCGACCGAGGCAGGCGAGCCGAGCCAGTCCCAATCGATCTCGGCGGCGCGCTGGATCAATCTTGCCGGGGTGCCGAGCCGCTGAGCGACTTCGGCGAGGCGGAGCGAGTTCGAGCTGTTGGGCGCGCCGATGACAAGCATCCGCTGGCACTGGACTGCGATCTGCTTGACCGCCGCTTGGCGATTCGAGGTGGCGTAGCAGATGTCCTCGCCGCGCGGCCCTTTGATCGTCGGGAAGCGGGCATGGAGCGCGGCGACGATCTCTGCGGTGTCGTCGATCGAGAGGGTGGTCTGAGTGAGGAAGGCGAGGTTCATTTCGTCAGCGACGTGCAGCCCGGCGACATCCTCGACCGATTCGATCAGCGTCATTGCGCCCGCCGGGACCTGGCCAAAGGTACCGATGACTTCGGGATGCCCGTCGTGGCCGATGAACAAGATGTGCCGCCCGGTTTCGATCAATCGCCCCGCCTGGCGATGGACCTTGCTGACCAGCGGGCAGGTCGCGTCGAGATAGTCGAGACCGCGATCCTGCGCCTCGGCGGGCACCGACTTTGGCACGCCGTGCGCCGAAAAGACCACTGGGCGGCCGTCAGGAACGTCGTCGAGCTCGTCGACGAACACTGCGCCCATGCCCGCCAGCCGGTCGACGACGAAGCGGTTGTGAACGATCTCGTGGCGGA
>JANMWM010000092.1:0-7728 GCA_031394005.1 Sphingomonas sp. | reverse complement strand
GGGCCAGTGCGGTGGCCAGCCAGAGAGATGAAAGACCTGTTTCGGCAATCACTTGGCGAGCGTTTCTGAGGCGCGATGTTCGGCGGCCTGGTTACCGAGCTGGGGCGGCATGTAGCGCTCATCATGCTTGGCGAGGATGGTGTCGGCGGTGAAACCGCCGGGGGTCACGCGGCCCTCGGCGACGACGCCGCTGCCCTCGCGGAACAGGTCGGGGAGGATGCCGCGATAGGTGACGGGGGTGCGCGCCGGGCCGTCGGTGACGCGAAAGCTGACGGTTACGCCATCGAGCCCGCGGATGAGTGAGCCTTTCTCGACCATTCCGCCGAGGCGGACGGTGCGATCGACGACCGCCTTGCCTGTGGCGATGTCGGAGGGGGTGTAGAAATAGGAGGCGCGGTCGCGCAGGCCCCACATCGCGAGCAGTACCGCGGCGATGACGGCGGCGAGCGCGAGCAGGACGAGCGCGAGGCGTTGATGCTTTGCTTTCATAAAGTGTGGGTCTTAACGTCAGTCGCGACGCTTGAGCGCGTCGGCGGCGGCTTCGGCGGTGCGCATGGTGGCGAAGGCCCACGCGAGCAGGCCCGCAGTGGCGAGCAGCATGACCGCATAGGCGGCGATGACGAAGGTCGACTGGTTCACGTCGCGCCCCGGCGGAGACGCGCTTCGACGCGTTGCTCGGCAAGTTCGGCGCGCATCCGCATGAGGATCGCGGCGGTAAACAACAGACTGAAACCGAGCGTGGTCAGCGGCAGCGGCCACAGCAGCGACGGGGCGATCGACGAGCCGCCGAGCCCGATGCTCTGCCCCTGGTGGAGAGTGCGCCACCACAGCACGCTGTAGTGGATGATCGGCAGGTTGATCGCCCCGGCGAGGCCGAGGATCGCCGCCATGCGCCCCTCCCCGCCGCGCTCGCGCTCGGCCGAGGCTAGGGCGATGTAGCCCAAGTACAGGAAGAACAGGATCAGCATCGAGGTCAGCCGCCCGTCCCACTCCCACCAGGTGCCCCAGGTGGGGCGGCCCCAGATCGAGCCAGTAACGAGGCAGGCGGCGGCGAAGGTTGCGCCGGCAGACGCCGTGGCGCGTCCGGCGATCGCAGCGAGCGGGTGACGCCAGACGATCTGGCTGAGCGACGCGGCGGCGATCCCGCCCCAACCGGCCATGCCGAGCCAGGCGGCAGGGACGTGAATGTAGAGGATGCGCACGGTCTCGCCCTGGAGATAGTCGGGCGGAGTGACGAACAGGCCGCCGAGGGTTCCGGCGAGAGTCAGCAGCGCTCCGAACAGAAGAGCCCAGCGCGTCGCGGGCCTGGCGAAGCGGAGGAAGCGGGCGGGATTGGCCAGAGCGTGCATTTGCGCCGCCGATTAGCGGCTAATGCCGGTCAAGGGAATTAGGCCGAAAGTCCACTCTCGGCTTTGCGGCGCTGTTCTTCCTCGCGCAGGCGGTCACCACGGACGGCGCGGCTGGCGAGGACATCCCATGCGGCGGCGGCGCGCAGATGATTGTCACGAACGTTGGCAAGCCCGGCCTGCTCAGCAAGCTGGACTTCGGCGTCGCGGCGCTCGGTGAAGAAGAGCGTTTGGCTGGACAGGGGGAGTCTCCTCTTCGGGGGATGCGGTCTCGGTAGAACCGGCCCCCCGCGAACGGAGGGCCGGGATAGGAGGCTTAGGCAGCCTGGAGGTTGACCGCGCTGACGCGGCCGCGACGGTCGGGCTCGAGCTCGTACGACACGCGCTGGTCGGTGTTGAGCGTCTGCATTCCGGCGGCCTGGACGGCGCTGATGTGGACGAACGCGTCGTTCGTGCCATCATCGGGCTTGATGAAGCCGAAGCCCTTGTCGGTGTTGAAGAATTTGACGGTACCTGAGATCATGACGGGTTTCCTTTTCCCATGCGGCGGACGCGATTCGCCTGCCGGCTAGAAGCGGCGGAGAAGAGGAAGAGGACTCGTAGAGCCAGACCCGATCAGGCAACTGGTAGCCCAACTGACATAGACGCGCGCACCCGGAAAAGCAAATTTCGGCCGCTTTCGCGCTCGGCTGCGCGTTACCGGCCGATGAGCGCGAGTGCCATTGCGTCGGCGACCGCGGCGGGGTCCCGTCCCGACGCGGCGCTGTCGGTCCAGATCCGCTCGAGCCGTTCGGGGATCGCCTCGATCCGCTGGCGGACGAGGCCGGCGTCACCGTCAAGGACGAATTCGGTCGAGACGTTGATGATCCCGCCGGCGTTGATGACGTAGTCGGGGGCGTAGAGAATTCCGCGCGCGTGGATCGCAGCGCCATCGCTGGGGGTGGCGAGCTGGTTGTTGGCGCCGCCGGCGACAATCGGGGTGTTGAGCGCGGCGATCGACGTCTCGGTCAGGATCGCGCCCAATGCGCAGGGACTGACGACATCCGCCTGGAGGGACAGGATTTCGGCGGGATCGACGACCTTGCCACCGACCTTGGTGGCGAGCGCTTTGGCACGGGTCGCGTCGACGTCGGCGATGGTCAGTTTTGCGCCTTCCGCGGCGGCGTGCATCGCGACCCCGCTGGCGACGCTGCCCGCGCCCTGGAGCGCGACGTGGAGCCCGGCGACGCTGTCCTTGCCGAGCGCGCGGCGGACGGCGGCCTTGATGCCAAGGAATACGCCGAGCGAAGTGTGCGGCCCGGGGTCGCCGCCGACCGCGCCGCCGGCGACGGGGAGGCCCGCGACGAAACGCGTCTGCCTCGCGATTTCGATCATGTCGTTGACGCTCATGCCGACGTCCTCGGCGGTGACATACTGTCCGCCGAGCCGGTCGATCGCGAGCCCGAAAGCGGCGAGTTGTTCGGGGGTCTTGTGGCGATTCTCGGGCGCGAGGATGACCGCCTTGCCGCCGCCGAGCGGGAGCCCGGCCATGGCATTCTTGAAGCTCATGCCGCGAGACAAGCGCAGCGCATCCGTCAGCGCATCAGCGTCGTCGGCATAGTGCCAGTAGCGCGTTCCGCCGGCAGCCGGTCCGAGGTGAGTCGAGTGGACAGCGATGATCGCGCGCAGGCCGGTGGGTTCGTCGTGGATCAGGTGGAGCGCTTCGTGCGCGTCGAAATCGAGGAAGCCCCACGGGGTCTGCATGTCTGAATAACGCCCTGTCGACTCAGAAAAATGGGGCGATCGACGGGGCTTGAACCCGCGACCCTCGGTACCACAAACCGATGCTCTAACCAACTGAGCTACGATCGCCACGATGCGCCCGATGGGCGCGCGCGCTCCTTATGCGCGGGGCGCGCGGATGGCAAGTGAGAGGCGCCGTCATTCCATCTTGAGTCGCGCGGGCTACGGATTATCATTGACTTGCCTTATTGCCTGTACCGGGCCACATCTGTGCGCGGCAGAGGAAGAAAGAACATGGCCACGCACGCCACATCGCCCAACGGCACAAAATCCGGGGCTGGGCTATCCGAAACTTTGACCTCAGCCGGGCTTAGACCCGCGCTGGCGAAGCGGTTCGAACAGATGCCGCAGCGCCAGGTGACCGTCGAGCCGCGCCGTCCGTTTCGTGAACCCGGAGTCGCGCGCGACGAAGTGATGTTCGTGCGCTCGGGACTGCTCAGCAAGTACAAGTCCGATGGCAATGGCCGGCGGCAGATCGTCGCGCTGCGCTTTGCCGGCGACGGCATTTTGCCGCGTGAGGGGGCCGCCGACTATGGCGTCCAGGCGATCGTGCGCAGCGAAGTGCTGATCGGCAAGCGCGAGGACTTCGACGCGGTTGTAGACAACGACGGCGAATTTTCGCGCTTTTTTATGCGACTGATGGAGCGCCATGCAGCAATTAGCTATGAATGGCTGGTCAATTGCGGGCGGCGTGATTCGACCGCACGAGTGGCGCATCTGCTGTGCGAGACGGTCGAGCGGAGCCACATCGATGTTCACAAGCAGGCGCTGACGAACCCGTTCACGCAGCAGCAGATCGCCGACATCACCGGGCAGACGTCGGTCAACGTCAACCGCGTGTTCGCCGACCTCGAGAGACAGGGGCTGATCCACCGCAAGGGACGCGAGATATTCTTCGACGATTGGACCGAGATGCGGCGCGTGGCGAGTTTTCGCGCGGACTATCTTCGGTAGCGTAACCAGCGAGTAGTGGGACCGGCGGGGCATGGTGGGCGCGGCAGGGATTGAACCTGCGACCCCACCCGTGTGAAGGGTGTGCTCTACCACTGAGCTACGCGCCCATGCTCGCCGCGGCAATTGGCGTTTAGGCGAGGGACGAATCTCTGTCCAGCCTGACGCCCCTAGCGAATAGCGTCCTTGAGGATTTTCCCTGGTCGGAATTTGGGCTGGGCACTCGAATCGATCTGCATCGGCTCGCCGGTACGCGGGTTGCGGCCGACCGAGGCCTTGCGCCGGGTGACCGAAAAATTACCGAAGCCGACCAGTCTGATTTCATCGCCACGCTTCAGCGTGGCGGTGATTAGGTCGAGCATCGTTTCAATCGCCCGACTTGCGTCATTGCGGGAGAGCCCGGCACGATCGGCGACCTGGGTAATGAGTTCCTGCTTGTTCATCGGGCACACGCTCCTCGACCCGGTCTCTGCGAGAGACCCTGCGGTCGCTGTTAATAACAGACGGCGCTCGAAGTCAAAGCGATCCGCGCGCGCTGTTCGACGGTGAGACGCGACGGGCGGTCAGTGGCGAACCGGGACACCCGGCCCCGCCCCATGCGCCGCTACCGCCTCGACCGCATGTTCGTCGGCCTCGGTCCACTCGATTGGCACCAGCGGGGTCGCCATCGCGCGCGCCAGGACTTCGTCGACGTGCGAGACGGGAATGATCGTCAGCGCGTCCTTCACCGAGGCCGGGATCTCGGCGAGGTCCTTCTCATTCTCCGCCGGGATGAGCACGGTGGTGATGCCTCCCCGCAGCGCGGCGAGCAATTTCTCCTTGAGCCCGCCAATCGGGAGGACGCGGCCGCGCAACGTGACTTCGCCGGTCATCGCAATGTCTCGCCGCACCGGGATGCCGGTGAGGGTCGAAATCATCGCCGTGACCATGCCGATGCCGGCCGAGGGTCCGTCCTTCGGGACTGCGCCCTCGGGCAAATGGACGTGAATATCCTTGCGCGCGAAGATCGACGGCTTGACCCCGTAGGAGGGTGAGCGCGCCTTCACGAAGCTCATCGCGGTCGCGATCGACTCCTGCATTACGTCGCCCAGTTTGCCGGTGGTCTTGATCGCGCCCTTGCCGGGAACGGTGACCGCCTCGATCGTCAGCAATTCGCCGCCGACCTCGGTCCACGCGAGCCCGGTGACGGCGCCGACCTGGTCTTCTTCCTCGCCGACGCCGTAGCGGTAGCGGGTGACGCCGAGATAGTCGCCGATGTTGTCGGCGGTCAGCGTGACGCTCTCGCGCTTCTTCTCGAGGATCTGGCGGAGCGATTTGCGGGCCACCTTGGCGAGCTCCCGCTCGAGCGTGCGGACGCCGGCCTCGCGCGTGTAATGGCGCAGGATCGAGCGCAGCCCGCTGTCGGCAAAGGTCAGTTCGCCCTCCGTCAGGCCGTGGGCCTCGATCTGCTTGGGGATGAGGTGGCGGTTGGCGATTTCGACCTTCTCGTCCTCGGTATAGCCCTCGAGCCGGATGATCTCCATCCGGTCGAGCAAGGCCTGGGGCATGTCGAGCGAGTTGGCGGTCGTGACGAACATGATGTCGGACAAGTCGTAGTCGAGCTCGAGATAATGATCCTGGAACTTGGCGTTCTGCTCGGGATCGAGGACTTCGAGCAACGCCGATGCGGGGTCGCCGCGGAAATCCTGGCCGAGCTTATCGATCTCGTCGAGCAGGAACAGCGGGTTCGAGGTGCCTGCCTTCTTGAGGTTCGACATGATCTTGCCCGGCAGGGAGCCGATGTAGGTGCGGCGGTGGCCGCGGATCTCGGCCTCGTCGCGCACCCCGCCCAGTGACTGGCGAACGAATTCGCGCCCTGTCGCTCGCGCGATCGAGCGGCCGAGCGAGGTCTTGCCGACACCGGGAGGGCCGACAAGACACAGGATCGGGCCCTTCAGCTTGTTGGTACGAGCCTGGACGGCGAGATATTCGACGATGCGGTCCTTGACCTTCTCGAGGCCATAATGATCCTCGTCCAGGATCGCCTGCGCCTCGGCGATATCGCGCTTGAGCTTCGACTTCTTGCCCCACGGCAGCCCGAGCAGTACGTCGAGATAGTTGCGCGCGACGGTCGCCTCGGCCGACATCGGCGCCATGCCCTTGAGCTTCTTGAGCTCGCCATTAGCCTTGGCGCGGGCTTCCTTGGTGAGTTTGGTCTTGCGGATCTTCTGGGCGAGTTCGACCAGCTCGTCGACGCCCTCTTCACTCTCGTTTCCGAGCTCGCGCTGGATCGCTTTTAACTGCTCATTCAAATAATATTCGCGCTGTGTCTTCTCCAACTGGCGCTTCACGCGGCTGCGGATCTTTTTCTCGACCTGAAGCACGCCAAGCTCACCCTCCATGAAGGCGAATACCATCTCCAGGCGGCGTGAGGGGTGGAGCTCGGCGAGCAGCGCCTGCTTGTCCGACACCTTGATCGACAGGTTCGAGGCGACGGCATCGGATAGCGCTGAAGGATCCTAGATCTCACCGAGCTGGATCGAGGTCTCGGCGGGCAAGCGTTTGTTGAGCTTGGCGTAATTGTCGAACTGGTCGATCACCGAGCGCATCAGCGCATTGGCCTCGGGGCCCTCGGCATCGAGGTCGGCGACATCCTCGATCTCGGCGACCTGGTGCCCGTCGGGCGAGACCCCGAGCGATAGCAGGCGCGCGCGGCGCACCCCCTCAACCAACACGCGGACGGTGCCGTCGGGAAGCTTGAGCAGCTGCATCGCGGTGGCAACGACGCCGAGGTCGTAGAGCTGGTCCCGGTCGGGATCGTCCTCAGCCGGGTCGAGCTGGGCGACGAGGAACAGCTCCTTGTCGCTGCCCATCGCGGCCTCGAGCGCGGCAACCGACTTCTCGCGACCGACGAACAAAGGAACGATGCGATGAGGAAACACGACGATGTCGCGCAGGGGGAGGATGGGGAGCGTTTGAGTCATGATCAACATATGGGAGCAGCCTCCCGGCAACGCAACGGCGCGCCCGGCGGCGAAGTGAGGCGGTTCGCGCATAGTCAGACCGGCTGCTCGCTTGTTAATGCCGAGATTATGTAGTTGAGACGCTCGCCGCCGACGATGCGGTGCTGGTCATCGACGAGACTGGTTTTCTCAAGCAGGGCAAGGCCTCCTGCGGCGTTGGCCGTCAATACACCGGCTCGGCTGGCAAGATCACCAACTGCCAGACCGGCGTTTTTGCGGCCTATGTCTCCTGGCATGGTCACGCCTTCATCGATCGGGCACTTTACCTGCCAAAGGCCTGGACCAGCGACCCGACTCGGATGGCCGGGAGCCATGTGCCGGCGGGCACGGCATTTGCGACCAAGCCAACGCTTGCGGTCCAGATGATTGAGCGGGCGATCATGGCGGTTGTCGCGTTCTCCTGGGTGGCGGCCGACAGTGTTTACGGCGTCGGCGATATCGAGCAGGCGCTGCGGCGCGCCGGCAAAGGCTACGTGCTCGGGGTCGCCGCCAACCATCACTTCGGATCCTGGGCCGGCAAACCCGCCGTTGCCGGCACGGCCGACGAGATCGCACGGGGTCTCGATCCTTCAGCATGGCAGCGGCTGTCGGCGGGCGAGGGAGCCAAGAGCGCCAGGCTTGATGACTGGGGCTATTGTGAACTCGCC
>JANMWM010000085.1:0-5065 GCA_031394005.1 Sphingomonas sp. | reverse complement strand
CCGCCAGCGTCCAGAACACGCCATTGATCCACGCCTCCCCCATGAACGGCACGAGGAAGGTGAAGTTGCCGAGCAGCTGGCGAGCGGTCAGGGCGTCGAACCAGTGGGCCCCCACGACCAACCGGTCGATGAACCAAAATTGAGTGATCGTCAGCAGCAGCAGGATGAACGCCGGGGGCGCGACCCGCAGGACGCGCCGCGCCAGCAGGCGGGGCGCGTCGGGCCAGCGATAGCCCCCGCGAAGCATGACATAAGGAATGACAAAGCCCGAAATGACGAAGAAAATATCGACGCCATGCGATCCCCACGCCACCGCCGCGGCGGTCTGGGGCGTCGAGATTTTGGGGGCGACCGATCCGCCGATGTGGAACAGGCAGACCGCCAGCGCCGCAATTCCGCGAAGTGCGTCGATCGTCGAAAGATGGGCCTTGGTCCGGTCTTTTCCCGACGGAAGTGCCCGATCGGCGGTTGGTGACCAGGAAATGGGCATTGTCGTCGGTCTCGCGGATACGCTGTGGAAGTTCGGCTGCCTCCTCCTAGTGGATTGATCGAGATAAAGGAGTCCTGTTGAATTCCCGTTGGTCGAGGGGTGTGCGAGACTGCGGGATCCGCAGCGGGATTACATTCGCACAGTGATATTGGCTGGGACGATGAGCGCTCCGCCTCCCAGAATTTTCATTTGGCGGTGGTCTTTTGATTCCGACGGATGCGCTACGGCCGGTCACGCGCTCGCTACCTTTGCTCTACTCTCTCCAGCCGGTCGGCGAGCGCTTGGTGGCCCGCGACGAAATCGCGGGTCCGCGAGGGTGAGAGGGCAGCGAGGCACGCCAGTGGCGCTGGCATCTTCCCTTGCGGGACCCGCAAGAGCGCAATTGCGCGGCAGGTGATCCCGAAGGAGGTTTGATGGGCGTTGTGCGCCCCGCAATTCATAGTTTTTGCGGTCTATAGGAAAACACTGGCGTCTGAGGGTCACGGTTCTCAGTGCTCGTGAGGGCTGATGCACGCTTTACGATGATGAAGAATGGCGCGATTCTGCCCTTTGTCTGGTCCCCCGACGTGCTGGCTATCAGCCTGCATCCAAGCGCCTGCAGATAGATGCCCAAAAACCAATTGTTGGGGCGCATTTCGCTTGGTGCCGTGGTGCAATGCGAAACGCAGTCCATTTGCGGAAGCCGCAAGAGCGCAATCGAGCGGCCGGAGGTTTTACGGGCAGATGGCGCCCCGCACTTCATCCACGAAAGCTCCTGTAAGGGAGATGTTGATAACCCTCGAAGTCGGTGCAGGTCTCAATAACAGCTCGCCTACATCATCGCTGCTATCGCATAGCTCGGGCCTGGCACCCTTGGGTCCGAGCGCTTCTCCACAGTAGGTGGGCTTGGCGAGTTGGTCAGTGTCTTTCGAAGTTATCCCCGATTATCCCGATACTCACGGTACAGTAACAAGAACAATATACTTTGCAGATGTGTGTATATCTAGTCCACTTCTGTTTGATAGAGGACTAATGCACTTTCGACTCGACAGTCGGGAGATATGACAATGAGCCTATTACTTGATGAACTGCTTGACGTGCACGTATCCGAGGTTGGCGTAGTCTGGCCAAGCCTGCACTCTATCCAGTTGAGCACTGAAGATCGCAAGATGCGCCTGTGCGGTCTTGGCGGGAGCGATGCCAATGTCCTCATGTCGGGCGATGCTGAGCGGATCCTGCGGCTGTGGCAGCTCAAACGACAGGAGGTGCCGGATGAGGACCTGTCGGACCGACTGCAGGTCGCGCTGGGGTCATGGACCGAGCCGTTCAACCGCCAGTGGTACCAAAAGCTGACTGGAAAGATGGTGATCGACGCTGGACGGTCAATCACCTGCAAGCGACATCCATGGCGGCGCTGCCTGCTCGACGGGATCGTCGAGGAGACCAATGCGGTTTTCGAGGCCAAGCACACCGGCGCCTTCGTAAAATCGGAGGAAGTGCTGGAGCGCTATATGCCGCAGCTCCAGCACAACATGGCAGTCGCTGATTGCGAGATGGCAGTTCTGTCGGTCATCTTCGGCAACCACAAGTACGAGATTTTCGAGATTGCCGGCGACTGGCTCTACCAGCTCGAGCTGCTCGAGGCAGAGGAAGAGTTTTGGGACTGCGTCCAGTCGGGCAAGGTGCCGGTGGCTCCGCCGGTTCCGCTTCCTCCCAAGCCACTCGGCATTCGGGAGGTTTGCCTCGAGGGCAATAACAGCTGGGCATCGGCCGCGGTCGACTGGCTCGCGCATCGCGAGGCGGCCAAGTGCCACGCGGCGGCGTCTGGGACTATCAAGACCCTGGTCGAGGCCGATGTCGCGCGGGCCTTTGGCCATGGCATTGAAGCCAAGCGAAGCAAATCAGGTGCCTTGTCGATCCGGGAGCTTGGTCAATGAGGCCGCCCGAAGTCTACCGCGCGATCAATGCGGTTACCGCGGCCTTGTCCGGTGATGGCATCCCCAAGTCCAGAACCAACCCGATCGAGCTTTAACAGTATCGCTCGATCGATGGTGTCAATGTCACTGGAACATTCCCCAGAAGTGGCGAAGTAAAATTCCCCACTTTGCGGTTTAGCGGATCAGGTATGGATGTTGCTGGCACCTCCATTTTTAGGCGGCCGACCGCGACGTTTGGGTTCTGCGGTGTGTGTTGTAACGGGTTCGGGCAAGAGGTTTGCGTGGCGCCGCAGGCGATAACTGGAGCCTTCGATTTGAACGACGATAGCGTGATGAAGTAACCGGTCGAGAAGTGCGGTCGCGACCACGGGGCTTCCGAAGATCTCGCCCCATTCTGCAAAGCCACGGTTGGAGGTAAGGATCATCGAGCTTTTCTCGTAGCGGGCGTTGACCAGCTGGAAGAACAGATTGCCGCCGCCCGGGACGACCGGGAGGTAACCGATCTCATCGACGATCAGCAGGGCTGGCCGGCAGTAAAAGCGGATCCGTTCGCGCAGCGTACCTTCACGCTCGGCTTTGGCGAGCGCGCCGATCAGATCGGCCAACGTCAGGAAGTACACGCTCTTTCCGGCTTTCACGGCCTCGACGCCCAACGCCGTCGCGAGATGGCTTTTGCCGGTGCCGGGTGGTCCGAGCAGATGGACGACCTCGCATCGATCCACAAAGTTCAGCTCCGCCAGCGCCATGATGCGGGCCTTGTCGAGCGAGGGCTGGAACGAGAAGTCGTATCCGGCCAGCGTCTTGATCGAGCCAAGCCTGCCCATCACCAGCGCCGTCTTGATGCGGCGGTTTTCGCGGAACGTCAGCTCTTCGAGCAGAAGCTGCTCGATCGCCTCGAGCGCCGTGATCTCGCCATGGTCGAGCCTGCTGACGCAAGCGTCGACCACTTCGATCGCCCGGGGCATCTTCAGGCCGACCATGCTGGTCTTGATCCGGTCAAGCAGCGACGCATTCGGATCGGGAAGAAGCGAGCTCATGCCGTACCCCCCGCGGCAAGCCGTCGACCAACGGCTTCATAGATGTCGAGCGGTCGCAGCGCGACGAGGTCGCCGGTAAAGACTGGCGGGACCGGTGCCAGACCTTTGCGCCGGGTGGGTAGCCGATGGCCCTCGATCAGGGATCGCTGCCGTCTTTTGTCCAGCACCGGGTGAGACGCGATCAGCTGATCGCCTTCGAAGATTCTAATCTCGTCGGCCATACTGTGGACCTCGACCACTCGACGGCGTGTGGCGTCGGGAACCGAGTAATAGTTGCCGCCAACGCTCACCATGCCCTCGCAGCTGATCCGCCGATCAAGCTTCAGGACCGCGCCAAACGGGATCAGCGGCAAGGGCAAAAGCGTCGGCTTTTCCTCGGCGAACGCTTCATTCACGATGCGACCTGTCGTTGCATGCAGGCGGGGGTTGGCGACGTCGCCAAGCCAGCCTTTGAACTGCAGATTGAGATCGCCGAGATTGCGGAAGACGCCGCCAAGAAAGAAGTCCTCGCGGATATACCGGAAGGGCCGCTCGACCTTGCCCTTTGTCTCGGGCCGATAAGGACGACAGGCCTTCGGCAAGAAGCCGTAATGATGCGCGAGATCACCGAGCGTGCGGTTGTAAACGACCTGACCGTCAGCATCCTCGCCGATCACCGCGGTCTTCATGCGATCGTAAAGGATCTGGCGCGGCACGCCGCCGAACGCTTCGAACGCCGCCTTATGGCAGGCGAGCACCGTCTGCATCGTCTGGTGGTGGGCAAAGCGCCCCCAGATCAGTCGGGAGTAGCCAAGTACAATCGAGAACAGCCAGACGATATGCACGGCGTCCGGCTCCTCGGTAAAGCTCACGCGGAACTGTGCAAAGTCGACCTGCGCCTGCTCGCCCGGCAGCGTCTCGAAACGGACGGCAAAGCCTTTGCCGCCGCCAGATGGCCGCAGCGCGCGAACCTCGTCGCGGACCATGCTGTAGGCACCTGTGTAACCGCGCCCGACAATTTCGCGAAGCAGGCGTTGCGCGGTCAGGCCGGGATATTCCGTAAGACGAGACCGAAGGTAGGCTACATGTGTGTCAATTATTCGAGCACGTGGCTGACGTGGACCATAGCCGGGTGGCTCCAGCCCTCTGGCGATGTATTTGCGCACTGTCTTGCGATCGATCCCCACCTGGCGGGCGATCACGGCAACCTTCAATCCTTGTCGATGTAAATCCAGGATCATCATCAGATCTCCAAGCTTCTTCATCGCAGCAGCACTCCCGGTCGGGAGAAGCATGCACGATATTGCTGAGTTCGGACTGTCCAGGGCTAGCCCCGGACAGTCCGAACCAAAAGAAGTGGGGAATATTCAATCGCCCCTTGTGGGGAGAATTGCACCGCCAGTGACAGAGGGTAGGGCGAACAGGTTCGCATCTAATCGTAGACGGCTGATGAGTGTTGCCCGTCGTACAATGGCATGGGCCAGATCATGGACTGCGAAGCTGCTGTCGCCGATGAAGATGATCTGACGACCTGGCAGCCAGCGAGACAGTTGCAGTGCGCCTTGCCGGGCCCAGTCCGTCAGCAATTTGTGACGACAGCCGCGTTAACGGTTGGATCGCTCTGAAGGGGCGAGCAGCATCAG
>JANMWM010000084.1:0-5828 GCA_031394005.1 Sphingomonas sp. | reverse complement strand
TCTGCCGATCGCGCCAAACCTGCTCAAGCAGGAGTTCGTCGCCGCGGCGCCCAACCGCGTCTGGCTCGCCGACATCACTTACATCGCGACCGGCAAGGGATGGCTTGGCTTTGGCATGATGCCCCGCATCATGCGCCGCCTGCGCTATCTCGCCGCCGTGCTCGACCTGGCGACCCGCAAGATCGTCGGCTGGTCGATGCGCGGCCATACGCGTACCGAGCTGCCACTGGCCGCGTTGATGATGGCCACGCAGCGGCAACGACCGGCAAAAGGCCTCATCTGTCATTCCGACCGCGGCAGCCAATACGCATCCGAGGCGTACGGCAAGCAAATCGCCGCGCTGAAAGTAAAACCGTCGATGAGCCGAACGGCTTGCTGCTACGATGATGCCCCAATGGAAAGCGTCTTCCATACCCTCAAGGTCGAACTCGCCCACCAACAACGATGGTCGACCCGCGAGGATGCCAAGCGCGATCTGTTCGCGTACATCCAAAGGCTACTATAACCGGCGGCGGATCCACTCCGCTCTCGGATACAGGACCCCGCAACAGGCCGAACGACAAATGGCGTAAACCCGTGTCCACCTGAGCGGGGTATCATCACTTTCGACGGCTGCATCATTGCACAGTTTCTGCCTCATGCTACTTTCCCGAGTGCTGCTATAGGCTTCGATCGAATCAGTTCAGAGAGGCGCTTCACATGGCCGAAGCCAAATCCGACGTCTCGTCTTTCGCGACAATACGTCCTCACTTCGACGTCCAGCGCGCTGCGTCGCGCAGTGGCGGTATTCCAAGCGCAGATGTTCGGCGCGACCGGCTCGATCGGCTGAAGCAGCTGGTCCTCGCCAACGCCGGTGCCTTCGCCAAAGCTATTTCGGCCGATTTCGGCACCCGCTCGCCGAGCGAGACCAAGTTGTTGGAGATCGTTCCGACGCTCAGCGCGATCAAACATGCCCGAAAAGCGCTGGCTGGCTGGATGCGGCCGATGCGGCGGCGTGTCGATGCGACCTTCCAGCCCGCCAAATCCTGGCTGCGCTACGAGCCGCTCGGGGTCATCGGGATCATTTCGCCGTGGAATTACCCGCTGCAACTGGCGCTGTCGCCGCTGGTCGACGCGCTCGCCGCGGGCAATCGGGTCATGCTCAAGCCGTCCGAGCTGACCCCGGCCTTTTGCGACCTCCTCGAACGGACGATCAGCGAGCGGTTCGACGCCGACGAGATCAAGGTCGTCACCGGCGGACCTGAAACCGGCAAGGCGTTTTCCTCGCTGCCCTTCGACCATCTGCTGTTCACCGGCTCGACCGCTGTCGGCCGCGAGGTGTACAAGGCGGCGGCGGCCAACCTCGTCCCGGTCACGCTGGAGCTTGGCGGCAAGTCGCCGGCAATGCTATTCGACGATTACTCGCTCGACCGGGCGGCGCGCAGCATCGCCTTCGGCAAGTTCGTCAACGCCGGCCAGACCTGCATTGCCCCCGACTATGTGCTCGTTCCAGCCGTCAAGGCGCAGGACCTTGCGCAAGCAATCCTCGCCCATGCCCGGCGCGCCTATCCGCAGATCGCCACCAATGGCGATTATTCGGGCGTCATTTCGCAGCGCCATCGCGCGCGCCTATCCGAAGCCATCGCGGCGGCACAAGCGGGCGGAGCGACGATCCTTTCGCACAGCGACGAGGGCGTGCTCGAGGCGGGCAAGCTCGGTCCGACGATCGTGCTCGGCGCGCCCGCCGAAAACCTGCTCCTCAACGACGAGATTTTCGGGCCCGTCCTGCCGATCATTCCCTACGCCAGCGAGGAAGAGGCGATCGCGTTCATGATGGCCCGCGAACGCCCGCTCGCGCTCTATTCGTTCAGCAACCGCGACGCCGATCACTGGCGGCTGCTCGACCGGGTGATCTCGGGCGGCGTGACGCTTAACGGCACGCTGATGCATATCGCCCAGGAACGGCTGCCGTTCGGCGGGGTCGGCGCCAGCGGGATCGGTGCCTATCATGGCGTCGAGGGCTTCCGGCGCTTCAGCCACGCGCGTGCGATCCACAAGATCGGCGCGATCAACGTGTTCGAGCGGATGGGGCCGCCGTGGGGCAAGGCAGCGGCGCTCACCGCCAGGATGCTCACCCGCTGACGGGGAGGGCGGTCAGCCTCCCGCCGACGAGACCCGCCGTCCAAGGATCATGTCGGCTGCTTTCTCGGCGATCATGATCGTCGGCGCATTGGTGTTGCCCGAGGTCAGACGCGGCATGATCGAAGCGTCGACCACGCGCAGGCCCTCGACGCCGCGGACGCGCAATTGCGGATCGGTGACGGCACCGGCGTCATGGCCCATGCGGCAGGTACCGACGGGGTGATAGATGGTGGTCCCCGTCTCGCGGGCGAAGTCGAGTAATTGCGCGTCGGATTCGACCGCGGGACCCGGGTCCATTTCATGGTCGATATAGTGTGCCAACGCCGGCTCGCTCGCGATCCGCCGCCCCCATCGCAGCGCCGAAACCACCACCCGCCGGTCCTCCTCGGCACTCAGATAATTGGGCTGGATTGCGGGATGGACGGAGGGATCGGCGCTGCGGATATGGACCGAGCCGCGGGATTCGGGGCGCAACTGGCACGGCGCAATGGTCAGGCCCGGCTGGCTTTCCAGCTCCATCTTCTGTTCGTTGGCAAGCTTCTCGGCGTCCATCGTCGCGGGCAGGATGTGGAACTGGATGTCGGGCCCCGCCAGCTCGGGGCGCGACCGGCAGAACACTGCGACATGCGCCGCCGATAACGTCAGCAGACCGCGCTTCTGAAACAGATATTTTGCCGCCTCGCCGAGAAAGCGCACGCCGCGCGCCAGCTCGTTGACCGACAGCACCCCCGGCTTCAGCCGATAGCGTTCGCCGACGACATAATGGTCCTGCAGATTTTCACCCACACCGGGCAGATCGGCGATCACCTCGATTCCCATCTGGCGCAGCCGCGCGCCCTGTCCGATCCCGGAAAGCTCGAGCAGTTGCGGCGAGTTGATCGTGCCCCCCGCCAGGATCACTTCGCGCCGTGCCGTGACCGTCCGGACCTCGCCGCCCTGCATATAATCGACCCCGGTGGCGCGCGTGCCGTCGAAGGCCACGCGACTGGCCAGCGCACCAGTCACCACGCGCAAATTGGCACGACGCATCGCGCCATGGAGATAGGCGACCGCGGCCGAATGCCGCTTACCGTCCTTAATCGTCACCTGGAACCAGCTCGCGCCCTCCTGGTCGGGGCCGTTCAAGTCGCGCCGCGGCAGGCCAAGCGCTTCGCAGGCCGCGATCGCGGCTTCGGAAATCTCATGCTTGTCGCGCACGTCCGAGACATGCAGCGGGCCGCCCACAGCGTGGTCGTCGCACGCCCCATTCTCCTGGTTCTGCGACTTCAGGAAATAGGGAAAGACATCGTCCCATGCCCAGCCTTCGCAGCCGAGCTGGCGCCAATGGTCATAATCCGACCGCTGCCCGCGCACATAGAGCATGGCGTTGATCGACGAGGAGCCGCCGAGCACCTTGCCGCGCGGCCAGATATGCTGGCGCCAGTGAGTCCCGGCGTCGGCTTCGGTGACGTAGAGCCAGTTGATCTTGGGGTCCTTTAGCGACTGCGCATAGCCGACGGGCACATGGATCATCAGGTTGGACAGGAATTGCCTCGGGGCCTTCAGCGGCCGGTCGTCGTTGCCGGCCTCCAAGAGGACGACCCGGACGGCCGGGTCCTCGCTCAACCGCGCCGCAAGCACGCACCCCGCCGAGCCCGCGCCGACGATGACATAATCCGCCTCGACCGGCTCAGCCATTGGTGCTCGCCTCGATCGACTGGCGGACCCACCGGGCGGTTTCCAACCCCTGGGTGAAGGGCAGCATGTGCCCGCCCTCGACCAGCGTCAGCCGCGCACCGGGAATCTCGCTCGCGGTGCGCTCGCCGTGAATGCGATAGTCGAGCAGCGCGTCGCCCCGCGCGAACAGGATATGGGTCGGTATCCTGAGCTTGGCATAGCCGGCAACGACCTCAGCCATGTCGTTCCCGGCTTCGGCGAGGTCGGCCGACGCGCCTATGAACGCCGACGGCCGCATCCCTAGTGCGCCGCCGCCGGCGATCGCGAAATCCTCGGGCACAGGTTCGGGTTTGAATACTTCGCCGAGCACCCTTTTGGCGCCGAAGATCGACATCGGCACGGCGATGCTGTGCGCGATCACCGAGCGCAGCCGCGGCGGGACCATCAGCCCCTTGAAGACAGCCGATATGTCAGCCGCTTCGACCGGCTGCGATGCGGGCGCGATCAGCGACAGGCCACCGACCTTGTCGGGATGAAGCACCGCGGTCGTCAGCGCGAGCGCACCGCCCAGCGAATGGCCGATGAGCCAAGGCCGACCGAGGCCCAGTTCGTCGATCAGCCCCGCCATGACCCGGGCCTGCGTGGGCAGGTCGGCAGCGGTGCCCGGGTCGCGCGGCGAATAGCCCGAGCCGGGCCGGTCGACGCGGATCACGCGAAAGTCGCGCGCCAGCTCCTCGACCAGGTCCGGGCCGAAATTGCGCATCTGCCCGCCAAGCCCGTGGATCAGCAGCAGCGCCGGACCCGTGCCGGCCTCGGCGACGTGCAGGCGCTCGCCGGCGACCTCGATCATTCGCCCGTCACGCGGCACCAGCGACTCGACCTTGCGGGTCGTTCGCTTGGTGAACAACAGGGCGCCCGCCGCCGCGGCCACGGTTGCCGCGCCGACTGCCAGGCTGCTCTTTTTCATGCGCTCATGCTCCGCCCGAGAAGTTTCCAATAGCTGACCGGCGCGATCCGCTCGATCAACGCGGCAAACTTCGCATCATTACCAACCATGATCCGCGGGCGACCCTTCTCAACCCCGGTGACGATGATCTCGCCGGCCCGTTCGGGCGGCATTTTGAGAAATTTCTTCTCAAAGTCCGCGCGCAATGCCTCGGCCTCGACGGCCTCGGCATTGGTGACATGCTTGGGCGCGCGGGCGTTGCGTGCGATCGAGGTGCTGATGCCGCCGGGGTGGACGACGCTGACGCCAACCGTCGACCCGGCCAGCGCCAGCTCGTTGCGAAGCGATTCGGAAAAGCCGCGAACCGCGAACTTGCTGGCGCAATAGGCCGCCTGATTGGGCGGCGCGATCAGCCCGAACAGGCTCGACGTATTGACGATCCGCGCTTCGTCGCTGGTTTTCAAATGCGGCAGGAACGCGCGGGTCAGCCGCACCACAGCGGCGAAGTTGATCTCCATCAACCAATCGAAATCGGCTTCGTCGACCTGCTCGAACGTGCCGCCGATCGCGACTCCCGCATTGTTGAACAGTAGATCGACGCGGCCATGCTCGGCGATGACCGCTGCGGGCAGGGCGAGACATTTCTCGCGGTCGCTGACGTCGAGGTGATGGCAACTGACCTTGACGTTGCCGGCGAGCGCGGCAGTTTCGGCAGTCCCTGCTTGATTGACATCGACGAGCGCGAGGTTGCAGCCGCGTCTGGCCAGCGCCTGGGCAATTCCCCGGCCGACCCCGCTGCCCGCGCCGGTCACCACCGCGGTCCGTCTCTCAAGCTTCATGCCCGTCCCTCTACCGAGCGCGCGCGGGCCTTGAACTGCATCACGCCGTCGTCGAGCTTGCCAAGCTTCAGCGCTGCCATGTCAAGCGCGTAATTCTGGTTGAGCTTCCATGGCTTAATTGCGCCCTGCTTGGGCAGGATCGCCGCCGCGCGCTGGACATAGCCCGAGGTGAAATCGAGGAACGGTGCCTCGGCCACGCCCGGATCGCGATGCGCCACCGCGATCTGGCATCCGCTCGCCCGAAGATGGTTGAGCAGGCGGCAGAC
>JANMWM010000023.1:0-3915 GCA_031394005.1 Sphingomonas sp. | reverse complement strand
AGTTTCTTCGTGTCCCAGCCGCGGTGCACGGTGGCGCTCGAGGCATGCGGTGGTGCGCATCACTGGGCGCGCGAACTTCACGCGATGGGGCATGAGGTCCGGTTGATCCCGCCAGCCGATGTGAAGCCGTTCGTGAAGCGGTATAAAAACGATGCGGTGGATGCCGAGGCGATCTGCGAGGCGGCACAGCGGCCGACGATGCGGTTCGTGGCGGTGAAGAGCGAGGAGCAGCAAGCGGCCGCTCTGGTGTTCCGCACGCGCGACCTGCTGGTGAAGCAGCGTACTCGGCTAGGCAATGCGATCCGCGGGCATCTGACGGAATATGGCTGGGTCGCGCCCAAGGGGCCAAACCACCTCGCGATACTGGCCGATCTGCTCGACGATGGCGAAATGGCCGCAACGCTGCCAGAGGCAGCCCGGCCGATGTTCGCGATAATGGTCGACATGCTTACTGAACTCGACAAGCGGGTCGTTGCGCTGGACAAGGAGATTGCCCGCCGTGCGCGCGAGGACGAGGTCGCACGCCGGTTGATGACGATCGCGGGCATCGGCCCGATCACCGCGACCGCCATCGCCCCTTCAGCGGAAACCTTCGCCAAGGGACGGGACTTCGCAACCTGGCCGGGACTTATCCCCAAACAGGCATCGACCGGGGGCAAGCAGAAGCTGGGTTCGATCTCGCGGATGGGCGAGCGAACGCTCAGGCGGCTGCTCATTATCGGCAGCAGCGCGGTCGTGCTCCAGGCGACGAGGCGCGGTGCGCCTGCCGGCTCGTGGCTTGAGGACATGCTCGCGTGGAAGCCTCGCATGCTGGTGACGGTCGCGCTGGTCAACAAAACCGCCCGGATCGTCTGGGCGGTGCTGGTGAAGCAACAGGATTATAGAGCTCCGGTCGCAGCCACGGCGTAACGCCAAGGCGGGCCAGAGGCGTCAAAGGACGCGGTCGGTCGAAGGAGGGTATGGCACAACAGTCGGCGAGACGGAGCTGGAAGAACCAGTGCTTTCCACCGTGCCAAGAGCAGGCTTTGGTGATGTGGATCCGGTCCGCGAACTCCCATACAGGCCAGCAGCTCAACGCTGCATCACAGGCCGGACAGATGGCAGCATCCAACTACGTGGCAGAACTTCCAAAAACCGCTTGCAACCGAAGTGGCGTCCACAGATCGAAAGCAGGCGTATGTCGCGAACGAATGTGCCAGACGAGAACATTCTATGGCGTAAACATTGCTAGTAGTTTGCGGAACGCTAGGATGAAAGTGATGGTGAAAATCACCAGTAGCAGACTACCGACAAATACCAGTGACTGCATCGCCGATGGTATGGCCACAAAGAACACCATGATCGCCAGCAGAATATAGAGGGCAACGGTTGCGAAGGCCGCGAAAATGATGGCAACGAATGCGGCGGTGAACATGCGGCATTTATCGGCCACGCTATAGGTTTTTCCCAGTCACACTTTTGACCGCGACACTTAACGCGCATTCAAGAATGGCGACAAGTGGATCAGAAGTAGACGCCCGGTTAGCCAAGCATCGACAAGCCGAGGTCGTGTTCCTCGCGCAGTCGATCTCATCGTCTGGCTCTGGGTCGGCGACCATCGAGGCCGGGCGCCGACCGCGTTGACCGGGAAGAAACGAGCATCTAACGCGGTAAGGCCGGGGGGCGGACTTTTCCGTCGGGGCGCAGGGCGGGGCCGATGATCTTTCGCAACCATCCGTTGCGCACCGCGCTGTCGGAGGAAATGCACCTTCGGCGGTTGCCGAGTTTAGCCGCGCCCTACCGGATGGTGCAAATTGTCACCTTGCTCGGCGAAGCGGGGACGCGCGACGCCCGCACACACATCGACACGCTTGCCAAATCGGGGCGCGTGATCGTTCCGATCTCGGCCAAATATGGCGTGCTCGAAATTGGCAAGTTCGTGCTGGTGTGGGAACGGCACACCGAGTTCGCGACCTACACATTGCTGTGTCCGGGCGACGCCGAGGCATCGTTCAATCCTGACCTGTTCGAGCCCGTGATTTCGGCCGTGCTGGCCGAAATGCCGGGCGAGACCGTCCGCGCAACGCAGATCGCGTTGATCGCCGATCCCTCGCCGGACCGGATCCCGGCGGCGCTCGAGCGATGGTTCGACCCCGACGCGATCGTCGCCTGCGAGGTGGCCGACGGACTGGCGCGGATCATGTCCGACTTTCGGCTCAACCCCGACGGGTTCGGACGCCTGCTCGTGCTCGATCGCGGGCTCGAGCGGGACGAGCCGGCGCAGCTTGTGCTCAGGCTGCAGGAGCTTGGCAATTATCGCAATATGGCGTTGCTCGGCCTGCCGCTTGCGCAGCGCTTGACGCCATCGGTCACCGAACTCGAACTGCGGTTGGCCGGGCTGACGCATGACGTGTCCGAACGGACGTCCGAAGACGACCAGTTGCTCGACGAACTGACCTTTCTATCGGCGGAACTGGCGCGGCTCGCGGCCGAAACGCGCTATCGAATGAGCGCGACGCGCGCCTATGCGCAGCTCAGCAAGGACCGGCTCGACAGCCTGCGCATCGTTCCGATCCGCGGCTTCCAGAGCCTGGCCGATTTTACCGAGCGGCGACTGATGCCGGCGGTGCGGACGTGCGACAGCTTCTCGGCGCGGATCGAAGATCTGCTACAGCGCGCGGCGTGGACCAGCGAGTTGCTGCGGACCCGGATCGACATTGCGCTGGCCAAGCAGAACCGGGACCTGCTGACCTCGATGGACGGCCGCACCGACTTGCAGCTGCGGCTTCAGCAGACCGTCGAGGGCCTCTCGGTAGTCGCGATCAGCTATTATATGGTGGCGCTGGTCGGCTATATCCTGGCAGCGGTGCCGGGGCTTCGCCACGATATCGCCGTTGCGGTGTCAGTGCCAATCGTGCTGACCATCGTGGGGGTATCGCTATGGCGCTTGCGTCGCCGCCTGCATCGATAGGGCGTTCGGTCAGAGCATCGGCAGGTCTAAGCCCTGTTCGCGCGCACACTCGATCGCCTCGTCGTAGCCGGCGTCGGCGTGGCGCATGACGCCCGTCGCGGGGTCGTTCCACAGGACTCGCTCGAGGCGTTTGGCTGCGTCGTCGGTACCGTCGGCGACGATGACCATTCCGGCGTGCTGCGAATAACCCATGCCGACGCCGCCGCCGTGGTGGAGCGAGACCCAGGTCGCGCCCGAGGCGGTGTTGAGGAGGGCGTTGAGGAGCGGCCAGTCGCTGACCGCGTCCGAGCCGTCCTTCATCGCCTCGGTCTCGCGGTTGGGGGAGGCGACGCTGCCGCTGTCGAGGTGGTCGCGGCCGATGACGATCGGGGCGGAGACTTCGCCCAAGCGAACCATTTCGTTGAAGGCAAGGCCGAGGCGGTGGCGCTGGCCCAAGCCGACCCAGCAGATCCGCGCGGGGAGGCCCTGGAAGGCGATGCGCTCGCGCGCCATGTCGAGCCAGCGGTGGAGGTTGGCGTCGTCAGGGATGAGCTCTTTAACGCGCTGGTCGGTCTTGTAAATGTCCTCCGGATCGCCCGAGAGCGCGACCCAGCGGAACGGGCCGATCCCGCGGCAGAACAAGGGGCGGACATAGGCCGGGACGAAGCCGGGGAAGTCGAAGGCGTGCGTGACCCCGTCGTCGAGCGCTTCCTGGCGGAGGTTGTTGCCATAGTCGAAGGTGGGGATACCCATCGCCTGGAAAGCGAGCATCGCCTCGACGTGGGCCGCCATCGAGTGGCGGGCGGCGGTGGCGACTGCGGCGGGGTCCTTCGCGCGCATGTCGCGCCATTTGGCGACGCTCCAGCCGGCGGGGCAATAGCCGTTTGCGGGATCGTGGGCGCTGGTCTGGTCAGTGACTGCGTCGGGGCGGATTCCTCGCGCGACCATCTCGGGGAGGATTTCCGCCGCGTTGCCGAGGAGGCCGA
>JANMWM010000329.1:0-1532 GCA_031394005.1 Sphingomonas sp. | reverse complement strand
CGCGAATCGGTCGAGCTTTACCGCAAGGGCTGGCGCGAGGAGCTCGCCGCGGTCGAGCAGGCCGAAATCACCACGATCGAACGCTTCATGCCGCAACAGATGGACGATGCCGAGGCCAAGGCCGCGATCGGCGCGGTGATCGCCGAAGTCGGTGCAGCCAGCATGAAGGACATGGGCAAGGTCATGGCGCTCGTAAAGGAACGCCACGCCAGCAGCATCGAACCGGCGCGGGCGAGTGCGCTCGTGCGTGGCCTGCTCGCCTAGCGTGAACCTTTCCCCCCAATTCCTCGATGAATTGCGCGCACGGACCTTGCTGTCCGAGGTTATCGCGCCGTCGGTCAAGCTTTTGCGTGCCGGTCGCGAGTGGAAGGCGTGTTGCCCGTTCCACCAGGAGAAAACCCCCAGTTTCACGATCAACGACGACAAGGGCTTCTATCATTGCTTCGGCTGCGGCGCCCATGGTGACGCGATCCGGTTTCTGACCGAGGCGCGGGGGCTGCCGTTCATGGAGGCGGTCAAGGAGCTTGCAGGCAAGGCCGGGATCGAGGTCCCCGCTGCCGACCCCCGCGCACAGGAAAAGGCCGAACGCGCCACGACCCTGACCGACGTCATGGCGGCTGCGCAGCGCTGGTTCGCCGACCAGCTCGCCGGGCCAAGCGGCGCTTCGGCTCGCGACTATCTGACGAAGCGGGGCATCGACCCGGCCACCACCGCGCGCTTCGGTCTCGGCCTCGCCCCCAATAGCCGCAAAGCGATCAAGGCGGCGCTCAACTCCTACGGCGAAAAATCTCTCCTCGATACCGGGATGCTAATCAAGCCCGATGCCAATTTGTCCCCGGGACGCGAAACCTACGACCGGTTCCGCGGCCGCCTGATGATCCCGATCCGCGATGCTCGCGGGCGCGTCATCGCGTTCGGTGGCCGCATCCTTGGAGACGGCGAGCCCAAATACCTCAATTCCCCCGAAACCATCCTGTTCGACAAGGGCCGGACGCTCTACAACATTGACCGCGCCGCCACTGCCAGCCGCACCGCCAAGCGCCTGATCGTCGTGGAAGGCTATATGGACGTCATCGCGCTCGACCGCGCCGGGATCGCCGAGGCCGTTGCCCCCAACGGCACCGCGGTCACCGAGGCCCAGCTCGAGCGGATGTGGCGGCTCGACCCCGCCCCGATCCTGTGCTACGACGGCGACCGCGCCGGGCAGAAGGCCGCGATTCGCGCCGCGATGCGCGCCCTGCCCCACCTCGCCCCCGAGCGCACGCTGCGCTTCGTCGCCCTGCCGCAAGGTCAGGACCCCGACGATCTGCTCCGCAGCGGCGGCCGCTCGGCAATCGACGCCCTGTTTGAAGAACCCCAACCCCTCGTCGAACGTCTATGGGAGCAAGAGCGTGACGCCGCCCCCCTAACCACCCCCGAAGCGCGCGCCGGCCTGCGCCAGCGGCTGATCGAGCATTCCCAGGCAATCGGCGACCGTAGCCTCGCCTCGCTCTACCGCGATGAATGGCTCGCGCGCTTCGACGCCCTCGTTC
>JANMWM010000321.1:0-2979 GCA_031394005.1 Sphingomonas sp. | reverse complement strand
TCCTACCACGCCGCTGGGTAGTTGAGCGGTTTTTCGCTTGGATCAATCGAAACCGAAAGCTCGCAAAAGACGTCGAGGCATCCATCAAATCTGCAGCGGCTTTCCTCTACGCCGCAGCATCCATGCTCATGATCCGCAGATCGGCACGGCTCTCATAAACTCGAAACGGACTCTGAGTAATGCTCACTGCGAAACCAATGGATGCAGCTGCAAGGGAGAAGCACGCCGTTGCATTGTATTGCAGCAGACCTAAAGTCTCGAGTTCTTCCTCAGTGACGGCGTAGCACTTCATTTGCCGTGCCGCCCTCGGGTGAGGTGGCTCGCGTGGCTTTGAGGTCCGCTTGGACCAGCGTGAGTGTCGAGGGACGGATGGCTATCCACTGCCGGCCTCCTACACATCGCAAGCGGATAATCGCCAAAGCTTTCCTATTTGGTTAGGTTATGTCCTAGGCAACGAATGGAATTCGCTGTTGTCTGAAACCCTTCATCAGTCTAACCCACAAATCCGCGAAGGTCCCAGTTCGAAAAATTCGCCGCAATGTCTACAGCGTCCAAACGTCGATGTTCAATAAAGGAGGAAAGACCGGCTTTCCGCTTTCCACGCCACTTCGTCCGGCTCCGCCAGCGCCTCCAGGTCAGCGGCCTCGCTGCCCGCGTCATCGACCCATTCGCGCAAGGCCGGGCCGCCGTTGATGACGTCGATCGCCAGCCTTCCGAACGCATATTCATAGGGGAAATCCCGCCACAGCGGATAGTCGGGCGTTAGCCGCCGGATCGCCTTGAAGGCCAGCGCCTGCAGCCGCCACGGTCGGAACGCTTCCTGCCCGTAGAAACCGCCCTCGGCATGGATCTGGACCCCGTGGCACAGCTGGCCGAGATGCTTGTGGAAGGTCGGCTCGAACCAGATTTCGCGCAGCCTGCACCCCGCCAGCCACTGAGGCGCCAACCGCTCCATCTCGGCCATGACCGCCCGGGCATCGATGTCTGGCGCCCCGAATAGCTCCAAAGGCCGCGTCGTCCCCCTGCCCTCGCTCAGCGTCGCGCCTTCGAGCATCACCGTCCCGGCATAGCAGCGCGCCATGTTAAGGTTGGCCGCATTGGGGCTCGGGTTGATCCAGATGCGATCCGCAGGCCAGCCGAAGCCCGGCCCCTCGTCGGGCCGCCAGGCAGCCATCCCGATCACTCGATATTCGACGTCGATCCTGAAATGATCGATGAACCAGTGCCCCAGCTCGCCCAGCGTCATTCCATGCCGCATCGGCATCGGCCCCGCCCCGACAAAGCTCTCCCAGCCGGGCAGCAATGTCGTCCCTTCGACCGGGCGCCCGGCTGGGTTGGGCCGGTCGAGCACCCACACCGCCTTGCCTTGGCTTGCAGCCGCCTCAAGCATGTACAACAGGGTCGTGATGAAGGTGTAAATCCGGCAGCCCAGGTCCTGCAGGTCGATCAGCACGACGTCGAACTCGGCCATCATCGCCACGGTCGGCCGACGCACTTCGCCATACAGGCTAAACACCGGGATGCCGAGGTCGGGATCGCGATAATCCTCACTCTCGACCATATTGTCCTGCTTGTCGCCCTTCAGCCCGTGCTGCGGCCCGAACGCGGCGGTCAGGTTGAGCAGCGGTGCGAGCACGTCGAGGCTGTGCTGGAGCTCGTTCGTCACCGAGGCGGGGTGAGCGACGAGCGCAACCCTCCTTCCTTCCAGCGGGGCACGAAGCGCGGGGTCGGCGATCAGCCGGTCGATTCCGAACAGTGTCATCCTGTGCTGCCTAGCCAAGCCGCGCCGCGAAGCAATCGGCATGATGGAAATCGGGCGGCCCGGGGGCGTGCGCGAGCGCCCAATAACTCTTGGTCCCGCCGGTCTCCTCGATCACCGCCGACAGGCCCAGCAGCAGGTCGGGCTCGACCGGGATCGAGATCGTTGCTCCTACCGCCCACAAGGTGAAATTATCCTCGATCCGGACATAGGGCGTCGACACCGCCTCGGCGTCCACCCTCCCCTCGCGGTAGTGACTGAACGCATATGCCGCCCAATCCCCCGACGGCGCGAAGTTCCACTCGAAATAGCCGGGTTCGCCCGCGATCCGGATGAAGGCCTCGAAGCAGGTCGTCCGCCACAGATCGTTGGCCCGCCCCGGCACGTCACGCTTGGGAATGACGAACCGCCCGATCGGCGCGCTGACCCCGAACACCATATTTGTCGTCGAATTGAGCCCGAACGAGGCGGCGTGGTCGACATTGACCCACAGCTTGAACGGCGCGCCGGAAGGCGGCGTATCCGGGTGAGGCATGAGGCTGTAAGTCGGCATTTCCCCACCCTATCGTCATTCCCGCTCACGCGGGAACCCAGTTTTTCTTTGCTGCGCTGGGGCACCTCGTTCGCGGGGATGACGAAGTCGGCGGGCTCGGCTAGTTCCGTCGCAGCATGACCCATCAATCGACCCTCCTCCGCAGCCTCGACGAGCGCGGCTATATTCATCAGGCGACTGACGCCGCAGCGCTCGACGCGCTCGCCCAGACCGCGGTCATCCCCGCCTACATCGGTTTCGACGCCACTGCCCCCTCGCTCCACGTCGGCAATCTCGTCCAGATCATGATGCTCCGCCGTCTCCAGCAGGCCGGACACAAGCCGGTCGTCCTGATGGGCGGCGGCACGACCAAGGTCGGCGATCCCTCGGGCAAGGACGAGAGTCGCAAACTGCTCACCAGCGACGACATCGCCGCCAACATCGCTGGCATCAAGGACGTGTTCGAACGCTTCCTGACGTTCGGGGTTGGTCCCACCGACGCGGTGATCGTCGATAACGCCGACTGGCTCGACCGACTGAATTACGTCGAGTTCCTCCGCGATGTCGGCCGCCACTTCACCATCAACCGGATGCTGACTTTCGACTCGGTCAAGCTCCGCCTCGACCGCGAGCAGCCGCTGACCTTCCTCGAATTCAACTACATGATCCTGCAGGCCTACGACTTCGC
>JANMWM010000299.1:0-1912 GCA_031394005.1 Sphingomonas sp. | reverse complement strand
CGCGGTCGGTGGTTGTCTTGATGCGACCGAGAGTGTTGGCCTTGTCTTCGACTGTGATCTTACTTTTCGAAACTTCGCGGTCAAGATTCTTGCCGATGGTTTCGAGTGCGCGATCCACACCCTCACCTGCAATGACCAGCTGGCCCATATGGCTGACGTCGAACAGCCCAGCATGGGCGCGCGTCCACAGATGCTCGGCGATGATCCCGTCATACTGGACCGGCATCGCATAGCCCGCGAACGGCACCATCCGGGCGCCGCGCGCCCGGTGCCAAGCATCGAGCGGCAACGTCTGTGGAACTGATTGGGATTGGTCGCTCACAGGGGCACTCCAGCGGGTCCGTGACGGACCGCAGCTGCGTCCCGCCTGAAAATCGGACCCCCGTCTGTCCCTATAACCTGAGAGCTTTCCCCAGGAGCGAATCCAAGGTTACCCCTTCGGCGGCCCCCGCCAGCGTGGACGGAGACACTTTCCAGACTGTCAGGCTCGCGCGGTCCTGGTGCCTGAGAGATTCCGGGGGCGGTTGCTCCTTCGGCGTCGCGCGGTCCAAAAACCGCGAAACTCTCCCGCGCGTCCTTTCGGCACCAAGGCACCGACGACAGGGTCAGCCTTGGCGGCGGTGCTGCCTCAAGTCAACGCGAAGAATCGGCACCCGGCCGCAACCTCTTGCCGCTGAGGAGAGTTTCTGCGCCAAGCCCTGTTTGGGGCCCGACAGTCAGGAGTATCCCCGCATGAAAATTCGCACGATGATGGCGCTGATCGCGCTCCCCGCCACAATCGCGATGGCGTCGTCCCCGGCCGAAGCCAAGGGCTGCATCCGCGGTGCGATGGCGGGCGGAGTTGCCGGTCACTATGCGCACCACCACGCGGTCATGGGCGCGATGGCGGGCTGCGCGGCCGGTCATTATTACTACAAGCATAAGGCTCATACGGCGATGATGCGCCATTAAGCCCGACGCGACGCCCGGTCGCGCTTAACGCGTCGCGTTGTAGCGCAACTGGGCGTCGGTCAGCTGAAAACCGAGCAACTGCTCAAACGTCGCGCGCGCCACAGCCGCGCGCACATTCGGCTTCGACATTGGATCGATCGCAGCTTCAATCTCGCCCGGCTTGCGGTTGCGGGTCAGTTCGCGAGTGATGTCGGCGGGAAGCGTCGCGGCAGCCTTCGATACCCGGATGGTCGACTGGCCGCGCCCCTGCCCGCGCATAGATCCGGCGGCAAAGTCGAGCGAAACGGCGCTGACCTGCTTGGCGATGACGTTCGATCCCCCTTGCATCGCGACGTTGAACGTTGGCAGCACGACCCGGCGTGCTTCGCCGCGGTCACGGCGCGTAGCAACGACGTCATAGCTCGCCGTGCTGGTTACGGTCGTGCCATCGTCGCTGCAGTTCGCGCGGACATTGGTCATCGTCGCAGCAACATCGATCGCGCGCGCGTCGCTGCTTCCAACCGGGTCGAACAGGGTGATGTCCCCTGCCCCCCCGACGATCCCGACCAGCGGGCATGACGAGCGGACGACATAGACACCGCCGTCGGCGATCTGCCCCTTGCGCGAGCAGCCGGCGACGAGCGCCGACGAGGCGAGGAGGGCGAACAGGGCGGCGGTGCGGAGCTTCACGTTTGGCATTCCTTCGGGCTAGCGGCCGGGCCGCTGGGCAGTCTGGCGGGCGGGCTGGCGGGCAAGCCGCCGAGTTGGGGGTTAATAGGAAGCGCCTTGGCTGGCTGCAAGCAATCGCTTACATCGCACCCAATGCCCGCTTCGCCCCCCATTCCCACCGCCCGCCCGCCGCTCGACGTGCTGATCGCCGCCCCGCGCGGCTTCTGCGCCGGCGTCGACCGCGCCATCAAAATCGTCGAGCTGGCGCTCGAACGCCACGGCCCCCCGGTCTATGTCCGCCACGAGATCGTTC
>JANMWM010000294.1:0-1831 GCA_031394005.1 Sphingomonas sp. | reverse complement strand
AATCCGGCAATATCCTAGCGCGAGGAGACGCGATCGCCGCCTGAGTCACGCTGGTAAACGTCGTCGCTAAAGGCGATCTGGCTGCCTTCGGCATGCGCCGTGACATAGCTGATAAAGACGGGCGTGCCGTGCGGCAGGCGGACATTGAGCTCGGGATCGGCGGCCGGTGCGGTCATGTCGCCGCCAAGCCAGCGGCCGAGGCGCTTGGCATCCTCGAGCCGGACGCAGCCGTTCGACAGCGTCCGCTGGTCCTGCGCGAACAAGGCGCGGTTGTTGGTGTCGTGGAGATAGATCCCCTGCGGGTTGTTGAAGTTGAACTTGACGACGCCCATCGAATTGGCGGTGCCGGGAAGCTCGCGCAGCTTGACCTCGGCGGTGCCGGCCATCACGCCCTTCCAATTGACCGATGCGGCCGGGAGCACGGCCGGATTGTCCCAGTCGGCGATGACCTCATAGCCATTTTTCTTGAGCCACGACGTGCCTTGCTTGACGACGTGCGGCGCGATCAGCTTGCGCCCGAGGTCGCTGGGAATGTTCCAATAGGGGTTGAAAGTTGCGTACCAGATGGTGCTGGCGACCATCGGGGTCTGCGCGTCGGGGCGACCGACGACGACCTTCATCGTGTCGACGACGCGGCCATTCTCGATCATCGACAGCTGCTGCGTCGCGGCGTTGACAAGGACGAAGCGCCCGGTCGCAGGAAGCGTGCGAAGGCGTTCGAGGTTGGCCCGGATGCGCGCGTCGGTAAGCGTGGTGCCCGAGACCTGCGATTGGGTCCATGCGGCATCGCGCAGCTCGGCATAGAGCGAGTTGACCGCGGCAACCGCGGCCATGTGGTCGGGAAGCGAGGCGGCGCGCGCCGCCTGCTCGAGAACATAGCCCGGGGCCGGCGCGCGGGGAGCGAGGCGCGGGTCATTGTACGTCATGCCCGGCGAAGGAGCGTGGAGGGCCGAGACGTAGCGCAGCCAGGCGGCGGACATCAGGCGTTCAGCACGGGCGGCGCCAGCGCGATCGGCGGCTGAGACGAGCGCGGCCTGAATCTCGTCGGCGAGCTGCGGACCCGCGTAGAGACCGTCGAGCGGGGCGCGGCGGAGGGTCTGGAGGAGCGCGGCGGCGGCTGGCGAGGCAGGACCGGCTTTGAGCCACAGCGGGGCGTTGGCACGCTGGGCGTAGAAGGATTCGACCGCAGCGCCGGACGCAACGTCGCCGGGGGCGGCGAGCGCTGCCATAGGCACGGGCACAACCTCGGGGCTCGAGGCGGCCATCGCCGGAAGCGGGGCAAAAGCCATCGTGGCCCCGAGGACGCTCTTGAGCAAGGTCGGCTTCACAGCCGTTTCCTTTCAATTCAAATGACGTGTTCGAAGAGGAAAACGAGCGCGAGGCGGGCTTTGTTGCATCTCGCGGTAGCAAGTCGCGTAATGAGACAGGAAAGTGGTGCGGCCGGGCCACAGCTGTTCGCAAGAAATATCTTAAAACCGGTGATCAAGTCTGAAAGGTCAGGCTAAAATCCATTCCTTATACCTTTCAGGCGGAACCATCGCGGCGAAGAGTCAGTCTTAGGTCAGCCCCTCGCGCATTACCCGATCAACCCGTCACGGCAAGTATGTGGACAGCGCGACAGACCATTTATTCTCCGCATATCGAGTCGGAAAAAGCAAGGATATTCGAGAAAAAAGCGCGCTGCTAGCGCGGGGTATGGGGGGCGACGCCGGTCCAGGTCCAGCCGGCGATTTTCCAGCCGCCGGTAGTCAGGCGCGTGACGGCGTTAAGGGTCGTTTCTTCGACCTAGGGGCGCCCGCGCGGTTTGTAGGTATAGCCGGTCGGCATGACG
>JANMWM010000229.1:0-5377 GCA_031394005.1 Sphingomonas sp. | reverse complement strand
GCGAATCATCAGCGGCCGTCCGGCGCTGGTCGCCGTCGAACCACGCCCCCGGGGCCTAGGCCGCCATCGGGGAAGTCGCTCGCTAGCCGCAATGTGTTCAAAAGCGCGCCAAGCTGCGAGCTGTCCTTGCGACTATTCTGGGGATGATGCGGGAATTGGAGACGGAAGCGAATTGCTAATCGAACTTCCGCTACCGACCCCATAGCGAGCCTTCGTTAAACGGTTACAAGCGGGACAGAAAAGGTGGTCCCATGAGTTTGCAAAAGTTGACGGCTACCATGGTGGAGACTTCGTCAACGTTGTCTCGTGTGGCAATCATCACGTTGGCGCTGACTGCAAATTGTCAGGTATCTGCACGGCAATGGGTTGGCGGAGGAAATCGCAATCTAGTGTATTTCAGCCCAAATTCCGGATTAGCCGAGGTTCCCAGTGAGGCGTCGACTACGGGCGATGCCGAGTGCAAGAGCGCGGGGCGGCCAACCGCTCAGTATGTTTCCATCGCCTCAAAGCCGAAGTCTGCGGGTGCGACGCATGCCCGCGACAAATTCCTTGGGCATAATTTTGTACATGGACCCTGTCCGCCCAACCCGAAGACCGGGATGCTGCCGCCGGTACGACTCGAGCTCAACATCGTCTCGACCCGAATTCTCGAAATTCACAATAAGGCGCGCTTCGCCGTCGGGGCGCCGCCGCTCAAGTGGGACCCGCAGCTTACCGCACATGCTAAAGCTTACGCACAAGTGCTGGCCCATACCGGTCAGCTGGTTCACTCGCCACGCGAGGGCCGGGGCGCCGAGCGCGAGAACCTCACTGAGGCGTTCCACGGCTCCTCGCCCGACCAGCTCATGCGCTACTGGCTAATCGAGAAGCGCGACTTCCACGGTGGCATTTTCCCGAACGTGTGCAAAGGCGACTGGGAGCAATGCGCGCACTACAGTCAAATGATATGGCCGACGACTACGTACGTCGGCTGTGGCTTGGTGGCTGGAGTCCGGTGGGACTACTTCGTATGCCGCTATTCGCCGGGCGGTAACAAAGACGGGAAGCCGGTGGGCTAGCGCCGAGACGTAGGCTCATGGCTCGCCGGCGTGTTCGTTGGTTGAGCGGAGCGGCGGTTATCGGCGTCCCTTCACCATTCGCCTACGGCAGTTTGTCTGCCGTCGCGCGCATTTGCCGGCGGCGGCTTGACGTGGAAATCCTTGGGAAAGCTGAATCGCCCGAGGTGAATACAAACGCCGCGACCTCGTCACCGTCCTGCCGGTCGTCTCGACTGGAGACACGATCGACAATGCCAAATTCCCAAATGCGCGGGCTCGATCAGATAGGAAGCACCATCCTTGGCTCGCTATTTATAGCTCGGTCAGTTGGCCCCTGCTCTGCGTACGGCGGACAGGGCGTCAGTCGTCTCGGCTGACGCGCTCGATGCGTTCGTGCTTTTCCTGCGCCTCAACCGTCATCGTCGCAATTGGGCGGGCTTCGAGGCGGGCGAGGCTGATCGGCTCGCCGCTGACTTCGCAATAGCCGAACTCGTCATCGAATAGACGACGGATTGCGCTGTCGATTTTGGCAATAAGCTTGCGCTGGCGGTCACGCGTGCGAAGCTCGATCGCCCAGTCTGTTTCCGACGAAGCGCGATCAGCAAGATCGGGTTCGCGGAGCGAATCGACTTGGAGCTGAACCATTGTGGCGCGACTTTCCTCGATGACCGAGTCTTTCCACACGCGAAGTTTGCGCAGGAAATAGGCTTTTTGCCGCGGGCTCATGAAGTCTTCGACGTCCGACGGGCAGTAATCATCATCGAGGACCAGAATGTCGAACCGATCAGGGCCATTTTGGTAAAGGTCTACGAGCGCGGTCGCCATGCTATCTCTCCCCACCCAACGCCACCCCCGCGACGTCGGGCCAACCCGCGCGCCGGAAGATGAAAACACTGACTTTTTCGAGCGTTAGCTCGAAGGCCGGTGGCCCCCATCAGCGCCTATAATTAACCTATGCTAGCTTAACAAGCGCTGACGAACGAACCGCGTTGATACTTGTGGACGAATAAGGGGACAATGTTGCCGATTAGTCGCAGCGGCAACCGGTTGCGGATTGAGGGCTGGACGGTCAAGAGCCGCGAATGCGCATCCTTTTAACTAATGACGACGGAGTCGCGGCGCCCGGACTGGCACTGCTCGCGGAGATTGCCGCCACCCTCAGCGACGAAGTTTGGATCGTCGCGCCCGCCGATGAGCAGTCGGGCGCGGGTCATTCGCTCACGCTGACCCGGCCACTCAGGCTGCGCAAGGTTGGCGAGCGCCACTTCGCAGTGACGGGGACTCCAACCGACGCGGTAATGATGGCGCTGGGCGAACTCATGAAGGACGCCAGGCCTGACCTCATCTTGTCCGGGATCAATCGCGGGGCGAACCTTGCCGAGGACGTGACCTATTCGGGAACAGTCTCGGCGGCGATGGAGGGGGCGCTAGCAGGGATCTCGGCGATTGCGCTCAGCCAGGCCTATGCTCGCCATGGGATGGGCGAAGCGGTACCGTTCGACGCAGCGCGCGAATGGGCCGGACGCGTGCTCGAGCCCCTGATCGGGTTGGAAATGGCGCCGGGAACGCTGCTCAATATCAATTTCCCGTCGTGTGCCGCGGCGGCGGTCAAGGGCATCCGTATCTGCCGACAGGGGCGCCGCGATTACGGCCGGGCCAAGATGGTCAAAAGGCAGGACCCCCGCGGATTTTCCTATTACTGGCTCGGGCTGGGACCGGCGCAAGAGACACCGGGACACGATACCGACCTTGAGGCAATCGCTGCTGGCTATGTGTCGGTCACGCCGCTCCAGCTCGATTTGACCAACGAAGGCGCGCTAGGGTCGTTGCGAGAGCGCTTCGCAAGCGATGCCGGAGCGGCATAAACTAGACGCTCCTCGAAACGTTCAAGCATGAGCGCAGTCAGTGGAGCTTGTTGCTGAAGGCTACCAGCCTCTTGTGCTCAAGCAGCGGAATCCTATAATTTAACCACGCTACAATGCGTTTCGCTAGGCGAGAAACGTGTAGGAGATTTCTTGCGAAACGGGCGAATGCCCCCAAATGAGACGATTATTGATCAAATCCTTCCTCGCGGTTAGCACACTGGCATTAAGCGGATGCGTCGCAAGCATGGCCGCCAGTGCAGTTGGCGCGGTCGTTAGCAGCGCTAGAGGTGCTCCCCAAAGCAACGAGCAGTTGCGCCCCGCCGCGGCAAAGGCCTGCAACGAACGGGCATCCGCGTATGGAACGGTACACATTATTGATGTCGAACAGCACAGCAGACTTAAAATCATTATCTGGGGGACGGCCGATAATGGAAAAGTCCGCCGTGGCTTTGAATGTGCATATGGAACCAAAATCACGGAATTTAAGCTCCGATCTTTAGCTAAGGCGGGCTGAGCAGTGCCTTGGAGAATTGGCCCCGATGACGCTCAATAAGGCTTTCCTGACGACGGCCTTGTCGGCGTTTAGCCTCGTCTTCGTCTCGGCCCCCGTTGCAGAAGCGAGAGCCAAGTCTCAAACTCAGAGCAATTATCTCAATCCCGCGCGATGGGTCATTGGGCCGGTCGTCCTTGGCGAGAATGCATCGCGTGGCATGCCTCTCCACCCCATGAACGCCGGGAAAAGAGGCTGGTACTTCGATCTTCCGCAGCATCCAGGTAGCGTCCACTATATTACCTTTCGACACGGATCTCTCACAGGAAAGAACCGTATTGTCATGCGGTACCGCGTCGAACTGGCCTCCGGAGTGCGGATCGAGCCGGTTACCGCACCGGGCAGCCCATCGATCATCACGCTATATTTTCAACGGGCAGGAGATGACTGGAGTGGGACCGACGAGTTTGAGACATTTCGCTGGTATGCCACTTTCGCCTCGCAGTCGCCGATAACTCCCGGCGAGCACGTCATGGTTGCCTCGTTGAAAGCCAATTGGACAGCTATCCAATCGTCAAATGCGCAGAGTGATCCGATGGCGTTCCATGATGCAATAATTCACGCGGATCAGGTCGGCTTCGTCCTCGGTGGGGGCACTGGCTACGGTCATGGGGTCTATGCGACGGGCGCCGCCCGGATCATCGTCGAGGAATTTTGGGTTCAATAGCGCGAGATGATTTCCCGGTTGTGGCTTCATTTACGACGATGACCGATTGAGGCAGCGGACAACAGCGGTCGAATATTCAAAACCCGTGATTTCTGATCTGCTTCGTGCGCAAGTCGGTCAGGCGCCTATCAAGGGCGAGCAGTGGGTTGGCTTGCATCGACCTCCCGCGGGCTGTGGCGAGTGCTCAAATCGTGGCCCAGAAGAAGCTGCTTGGGGAGCTGGACGTGGAGTGCATTGCGGTCGATGTTTCTAACTTGCCTCTTTGAATGCGCGTCATTGGCCCACTCAATAGGCCTTTACGTCGCAGAAATGCGGGGGCATCAACCGGCATCGAACACGGAGGTCCCCTATGCATAAGCTTCTTTCCGCCGCCCTTGCTTTGGCAGTCTTGTCCACGCCAGCCTTTGGTGCACCCTGCAGAGACGGCAAGGGTAAGTTCGTAAAGTGCACCAAGGTGGTCAAAAAGGTTGAGCGTTGCCGCGACGCCAAGGGCCATTTCAAGAAGTGCAACTAGGCGTCCTGCGCAGGAGACTTGCCATGAAGAAATTGCTCATTCTCGCAAGCTTGGCTTTTGGCATCGCCTCGCTCTCCGCGCCAGCCAGCGCGCGAAATTACGATTGCAGCGATGCTGGGAACGCCAACAAGGCGGCCTGCAAGTCGCAAGCCGCAACCACGGTGGCGTCGCACAAATCAACGAAGGTTACGACCACCAAGACAACGGCGCGGACTTACGACTGCACGAAGGCCGGAAACAAGAACAAGTCTGCTTGTCGCACATCGACGGCTCAATCTGCTCCGATTGTGGCCGCCGCCAAGACGACTAAAGTCACGACGCAAACTTATGACTGCACCAAATTCTACAACAAAATGAGGACCGTGTGCCGGACTTCGGGAGCATCAACCACGACAAGTAAATCGTCGATCATATCCCCATCGACTCCGATAATCAGGCCAGCAGCCACGCAATCGAGGACTACGACAGTTTCAAGGTCAGTCAACAGCGATTCAGCAGGTGCCATCGCGCAATGCAAGGACGGAAGCTACAGTCATGCTCAGCACCGCAGTGGTGCGTGTTCACGGCATGGCGGCGTAGCGAAGTGGTCGTGATGCATTAGCAGTCTGCTGAAAAAGGGTCACCGCCTGTTGTGATCCCGTTCTCGGGTGGGTTGGCGTTAGCCTGATTGTTGGGGATGGGTCATTTGCAGCCGGGTTCGGTGGTGTCTCCTTGGGTTGGTTCGGATATCGGGGGTCAGGCGGT
>JANMWM010000195.1:0-26233 GCA_031394005.1 Sphingomonas sp. | reverse complement strand
GTTGATTCTGGCAGCGGCGCTCGTCGGCGTGGCGGTTCCGGCGCTGGCGCAGGACCGCGAGGTGTGGGCCGAGCGCCGAGCTGAGCGTGGCCAGCAGCAACGACAGGCGCCGCCGGCCGAACAAGGCAACGAGCAGGCGCGCCCCGAGCGGCCACGGTTCGAACATCGCGTCGATCAGCCGCGTGTCGAACAACCTCGAGTGGAGCAGTTTCGAGTGGAGCAGCAGCGCGCCGACCAGCCTGGGTCCGAGCAGCCGCGGGCCGAACAGCAGCAGGTCCCGCAGCGCGCGGAGCGGCCGCGGATCGACTCGCGGCAGGCGCGTTGGGGTAGCGACGGGCAGCAAAGGAATGGCCAGCGCGAGGGCCATCAATGGACCGGCCGGTCGCGCGATGAGCAGCAACCCGGCAGCCGGCCATCGACCAGCCAACCGCCTGCTGTGCAGCAACCGGGCGGCCAGCAGTGGACGGGCCAGCAGCGTGACAATCAGCGCTGGGCGAGCCGCCCCGCCGAGCATCGCTGGTCGAGCGACTGGCAACGCGATTCGCGCTACGACTGGCGGCGCTATCGCGAGCGCAATCGCTCGGTGTTCCGCGTCGGAAGCTATTATGACCCGTTCGGCCGGGGCTATCGCCCGGTCAGCGTCGGCTTCACGCTCTATGCCGGATATTACTCGGCCGATTACTGGCTCGACGATCCGTGGCAGTATCGCCTGCCGCCGGTCTATGGGCCGTACCGCTGGGTGCGCTATTACGACGATGCGGTGTTGGTCGACCTTTACTCGGGCCGCGTGGTCGAAGTGATCCGCAACTTCTTCTGGTAGACCCGGAGCAGCCGTTGGTCGAAGGGTCGTTGCGGGTTATCCGTGGCACCCCTTTGCACGATCTCAATAGTCCCTCTTACGACTAAGGAATTTCGATGCGTTTTCCGCTGGTTGCCGCGGCTTCCCTCATTGCGCTCGCGGCGGGGGTTGGTGGCTGTGCAACCAGTGTGCCGCCGCAGGCGCCGCACGTCGTCCAAGCCCCCGCGCAAAGCCCGCACGACGCGCTGTTCCAGTTGTTCAAGGACGACGACGAAGCGAGCCTAAAACTCAACCCAATGAGCGCAATCTATCGCGGTGACCTGCGCTATGCCGACCAGTTCGGGGATTATGTCACCGACGCTTATTATGATGCGACGCGGGCGCAGGCGAAGGACTCGCTTGCAAGGCTCCACCGGATCAATCGCGCACAGCTCGACGCAACCGACCAGCTGGCGTTCGACGTGTTCGACTATCAGGAGAGGGACGCGATCGAGGGACTGTCGCCCGCGATCCTGCCGCTGATCCGAGTGCGACCGCTCAATCATTTTTACGGCTTTCAGAGCGCTTATCCGACTTTTGCCAGCGGCAAGGGTGGGGCGCCGTTCAATACGGTCGAAGATTATGACAATAACCTCAAGCGCCACGCGGGCTATGTCCAGTGGATCGACGGGGCGATCGGGCGTTTCCGCGAGGGCGAGGCGTCGGGCGTCGTGGAGACCAAGCTGACCATCCGTAACGTCATCGAGCAGCTCGACAATCAGCTGGCACAAAAGCCCGAGGCGTCGCAATATTATGCCCCCGTGACGATGTTCCCGGCGAGTGTAGCGCCGTCGGTCAAGGCGCGGCTGACGGCGCAATATCGTGCCTCCATTGTCGAGCAGCTGATGCCCGCGACCAAGCGGCTACGCGACTTCCTCGCCAACGAATATCTTGGCCATGCCCGCGACGGGGCAGGCGAGATGTACATGAAGGGCGGGGACGCGCTGTACCGCTATCAGATTAGGTCGACGACCACGACCAGCATGACGCCTGAGCAGATTCACGCACTCGGCCTGACCGAGGTCGCGCGGATCACCGACGGGTTCAAAGGAGTGCAGCAGGAGGTCGGCTTCAAGGGCACGCTGCCGCAATTCTTCGATTATATGCGCACCGACCCCAAGTTTCAGCCCAAGTCGCGCGAGCAGATGGCGGCGGACTTCCATGCCATTCAGGCGAAGGTCGAGACGCAGCTGCCGAGCCTGTTCTCGATCATGCCCAAGGCGAAGCTGGCGATCCGGCCCTATGATCCGACGATCGAGAAATTCCAGGCGGGCGGGAGCTATGAGCAGGGCACGCCCGACGGGTCGCGGCCGGGGACGTTCTATTACAACGCCTATGACCTGCCGTCGCGCAGCACCTGGGAGGACACCACGCTGTTCCTCCACGAGGGCGAGCCGGGGCATCATTTCCAGATCAGCCTAGCGCAGGAGAATGAGGCGCTGCCGTCGTTCATGCGGTTCGGCGGGAACACGGCTTACGCCGAGGGTTGGGCGCTCTATTCCGAGACGCTGGGCTACGACATGGGGTTCTACAAGGACCCTTATGCGCGGTTCGGGACGCTCAACGACGAGATGCTGCGGGCGATGCGGCTGGTGGTCGACACCGGCATCCACTCGATGGGTTGGTCCCGCGAACAAGCGATCGAATATATGCTGGGGCATTCGGGGATGGGCAAGACCGACGCCACCGCCGAGGTCGAACGCTATATCGCTATCCCCAGCCAGGCGACCGCGTACAAGGTCGGCGCGCTAACGATCCAGCGATTGCGCAAGCGGGCCGAGGCGGAGCTGGGGCCGAAGTTCGACATTCGCGATTTCCACGTCCAGGTGCTGATGACGGGGGCACTGCCGCTGAGTATCCTTGAGGCGAAGATTGATAGGTGGATTGCGGCGAAGCGGGCTGGGTAACGCGGAAAGTCAGTCTAAAGTCAGCCCCTGGTTGCCTGTCAGCAACGTCGCTCGGCGCCCGCGAATGTTCACAATGTTCGCGGTCGCGGGTCGGTGCCGACGAATGAATTTCTGCTAGCGAAATAGAGCAACTGCGAACGACTCGGGGCGTGGATCATCTCTCACAATCAGTTGGCTGCAGGACATCGCATTCGGCTTTCGGCGTCGCGCGCCGGGATGTCTGCTCTGGTGGATTGCAGTCTGACTGCTCCAGGAAATGCAGACAGTAGAAGCAGACCTTCGCTGGATCAGTACGGCTCACCCGCTCCGCGAAACTTTTGCGTCCAACGCAGCTTACGACATCCGAGCGATCGTTAAGCTATGCCATTTGCCAGGAACCTGACCCGCCAGCAGCATGACGTTCGATAACGCGCACATAGTTGACGGCAAGCGCGCGATTGGCAACGTCCCAGCTACACTTGGTGGCGGAAAAACTCCCTGCGGCTCCGGCAGCGGCGCGCTCGGCAAGGCTGGTCGCATACTTTGCGATGGCGTCGGCAAACCCTTTGATGTCGCCTTCCGCAATGAGCCGTCCATCAACGCCGTCGTCGATCAGGCTTGACGTGCCGGGCGCGTTGGCACCTACAACCGGAACGCCACAAGACATCGCTTCAAGCGTCACGATGCCAAAGGTTTCGGTCACGCTGGGATTGAGGAGGATGTCCATCGACGCCAGCGCACGGGGTAACGCGGCGCCGCATTGGAAGCCGGTGAATATCGCCTCCGGGAGGCGGGTAGCAAACCAGTTTCGGGCTGGCCCGTCCCCGACGACCAACACGCGCACTTTGGTATTGCGCCGCGTTAGTTCATCGATCGTATCGCAGAAAACGGCGATGCCTTTTTCCAAGACCAGCCTGCCGAAAAAACCGACGACGACATCGTCATCCGCGATCCCCACTGTCCGTCGCCATTCGAGTGATCGCACTGAAGGGGTGAAAACGTCATGGTCGACGCCGCTCGCCCAAATCCCGATGTCGTCGTTCATTTGCTGTTCGAGGAGAATATCCTTCATCGACTGAGAAGGGGCAACGATCGCATCGCAACGTTGATAGAATCGGCGCAACAATGCGGTGACCGACGACTCCAAAAATCCCAGCCGATAATAACGAAGATAGGTGTCAAAACGAGTGTGAACCGAGGCAATGACAGGAAGATTATAGTGCCGAGCGTAGGAAACCCCCCAGTGTCCCAAGGTTTCCGGCGCAGAGACGTGCATCATGTTTGGCGCAAAATCATGCAAGTCGCGCTTGATTTTACGACCCATCCCATATGCCAGCCGATAATCGGATCGCCCAGGAATGGGCAGCGCGCGGACGCCGACAAGATCGCCGGTCGGCGGAAACGCAGGGTTTTCAACGACCGGAGAATATATTCGAACAGCAGCGCCCTGCGAGAGCAAAAAGCCGACAAGGCGATTGAGCGCCACATTGGCCCCGTCGAGCGTATAATTATAGTTTCCGCTCAATAATGCGACACGAAGCTCACAAAGTTTCATTGTGAAAACAGCAAGATAATTTGATCGCCATACTGAACCCCCATGGCAAACACCGATCTTTTGGACCAAACTCAACTTGTTGGCGCGGGTGGCTCATCCGATATCCTGTAAAGGAAAATGGTCGAAGCCGATTCCGAGTGCCGCTGCCGACTGGCCTCGTAACTACCCGTTGGCGGTAGGCCAAGTGCCGTCATTCCAAAAGCCCCGGCTAAACGGATGTTTATGGGCCGACAGCCGGGATTGACCGAACATGTAACGCGAGCGCGTCGGCGATCAGTTTGCGGGAGTTACCGATGCCGTAGAGGGCAATGAAGCTACCCATTCGGGGCCCCTGGCTGCTGCCTAGCAGGGTTTCGTAAAGCGCCTGGAACCAGTGGCGAAGGGATTCGAAGGCGTGGCGCTTGCCGATTTCGAAGACGATGTTCTGGATTTCGTCGCCGGGGGTGTCGGGGGAGAGCTTGGCTAGCTCGGAATCGAGGTCGGCCAAGGCGGCGCGTTCGATATCGGTGGGGCGGCGGCGGTTGAGGGTCGGGGCGACGTAATCGCGCGCGTAATTGACCGCGAGGCCGATCAGATGGTCAAGTTCGGCGTCGGTCTCGGGCGCGGTTCCGGGAGCGTAGCGCTGGACAAACTTCCACGCGGTTGCCTTGTCGCCGACGCCGGGGAGCGAGGCGAGGTTGAGGAGCAAGCCGTATGTCAGCGGGAGCGCTTGGTCGGGGACGTTGCCGCCGCCATGGATGTGGTGGACGGGGTTGCCGAGTTTCTGTTCGACGGGTTGCGCGGCGTAATTGCCGCGGAACTGGAGATAGTCGTCGACCGCGCGGGGAATGACGCCGATGTGCAGGCTCTTCGCCTTCTTCGGTTCGCGGTAGGCGAAGAAGGCGAGGCTTTCCTCGCTGCCGTAGGACAGCCATTGGTCGAGGGTCAGGCCATTGCCCTTGGACTTGGAGATCTTCTCGCCCTTCTCGTCGAGGAACATCTCGTAGTTGAAGCCCTCGGGCGGGCGGCCGCCGAGGAGCCTTGCGATCTTGCCTGACTGGATGGTCGAATCGATGAGGTCCTTGCCCGCCATCTCGTAGTCGACCCCGAGCGCGACCCAGCGCATCGCCCAGTCGACCTTCCACTGGAGCTTGGCGAGGCCACCGAGCGCGGATTGGATAATGGCGGTTCCGTCTTCGTCGGTGAAGGCGATGGTGCCGGTTTCGGGGTCGACGACGGTGACGGGGACTTGCAGGACGCGGCCGCTGGTCGGCGAGATGGGGAGGACGGGGGAGTAGGTCTGGCGGCGTTCTTCGCGCAGGGTCGGAAGCATGACGTCGAGGATATCATCCCACTGGCGCAGGACGTTGCGGAGGGCATCGTCGAACTGGCCTGATGCATAAGCCTCTGTCGAGGATAGAAATTCATAGTCGAAGCCGAAGCGGTCGAGGAAGCTTCGCAGGAGCGCGTTGTTGTGCGCGGCGAAGCTGTCGTGGGTGCCAAACGGGTCGGGGATGCGGGTGAGTGGCTTGCCGAGGTTGGCGGTCAGGAGGTCGGCGTTGGGGACGTTGTCGGGGACTTTGCGCAGGCCGTCCATATCGTCGCTAAAGGCGATCAGGCGGGTGGGGTTGCCCGTCAGTTCCTCGTAGGCGCGGCGGACCATCGTCGTGCGCAGGACTTCGTTGAAGGTGCCGATGTGGGGCAGGCCCGAGGGGCCGTAGCCGGTCTCGAAGATGATCGGGGCATTGGCGGGCTTTGCGTCGGGCCAGCGCCTGAGGAGTTTGCGCGCTTCCTCATAGGGCCAGGCCTTGCTGGTCATGCCCGCAGTGCGGATCGCCTCGTCCACTGTTGCCCTTTCGTTCTTCTGCGGCCAAGGTCGGCGCGCAATGGCCGTCCTTTTGCCCCTTCCCGCCCTTCACGCAACCCATGCCGGAATCTGGCTGGCGGGGGACGATGGCGTTCGCGGGGTATCGCGGGGGGAGGCGATTTCGCGGGCAGCGGAGACACCGCATATTCTGCTGAATGCGCCGCTGGTCGGCCAGCGGCTGGGGTATCCCGATCTGTCGGGGCTCGACCTGCTCGAACTGTTCGCATTCGTGTTTCCGGCGCGGTTTGTGGTGCCGACGGTGGCGGCGCTGTGCCGGGCGCTGGCTGTGGAAGTGCCCGCCGACGATGGCGCGGCGGCGGGGACGCTGTGGGCGATAGCGGGCAAGCTGATGGCGGCGATGGCGGCGAGCGACTGGCCTGAGCGCGAAGGGGCGTGGACGTCGAACGCGAGTTTGCATCGGCTGGGGTGGGGCTGGGCGCCGCTGGTGGGCGCGCGGCTGGCCCAGCCCGAGCGATCGGAGCGGATGCTGTTTTCGCGGTTGCCGCAGTGGGAGGAACAGGCCGAGCGGGTGCCACCGCGCACGGTGAGCGTGTCGGCGAGCGACGCAGTCGAGCGACTCGCCAAGCTGACCGGGGGCGGGGCCGAGGCGCGCGCGGGGCAGCAGGCGATGGCGGGCGAGGTCGCCAAGATGTTCGCGCCGAGGGTCGCCAAAGGGACGCCGAATTTGATTCTGGCCGAGGCGGGGACGGGGATCGGCAAGACGCTGGCCTATCTCGCGCCGGCGTCGCTGTGGGCCGAGCGGGCGGGGGGGACGGTGTGGGTGTCGACCTTCACCAAGGCGTTGCAGCGGCAACTCGATGCAGAGGGGGCGCGGATCATCGCCGATCCGGAGGAGCGCAAGCGGCGCATCGTGGTGAGAAAGGGCCGCGAGAATTATCTATGCCTGCTCAACCTGGAGGACGCGCTGCAGGGGGCGTTTACGGGTCGCGCGGCGATGCTGGCACAGCTGGTCGGGCGGTGGGCGGCTTATTCCAAGGACGGGGACATGGTCGGGGGGGATCTGCCTGGGTGGCTGCCGAGCCTGTTCCGGCGCGCGGGGGCGACCGCGCTGACCGACCGGCGCGGGGAGTGCGTTTACGCAGGGTGCCCGCATTACCGGCGCTGTTTCATCGAGCGGGCGGAGCGGGCGGGGCGCGAGGCGGATATCGTCATCGCCAATCATGCGCTGGTGATGGTCAATGCGGCGCGGGGGCGGCCCGATGCGCCGAGCCGGATCGTGTTCGATGAGGGGCATCATTTGTTTGATGCGGCGGATTCGACCTTTTCGGTCGTGCTCGGCGGGCAGGAGGCGATCGAGATGCGGCGCTGGCTGGTCGGGCCCGAGGGGCGGTCGCGCGGGCGGCGGCGGGGGCTGGCGGCGCGGTTGATGGACGTGTGCTCGTATGACGAGGAGGGTGCGACGGCGCTCGACTCGGCGGTCGAGGCGGCGCGGGCACTGCCGTCGGACGGGTGGTTGCAGCGGTTGGCCGAGGGGTCGCCGTTCGGACCGGTCGAGGCGCTACTCGGCGAGGTGCGGGGGACGGTTTACGCGCGGGCCAAGGCGCAGGAGGCGGGCTACGGGCTTGAAACCGAGCTCGCCGACCCAGACGGCGCGCTGGTCGGGGCGGCGGCGGGAGCATTGGAGGCGCTGGAGGCGTTGGGGCAGCCGCTGGCGGCGCTGACGCGGCGGTTGGAGGCGGTGCTGGAGGACGCGCCGGACTGGCTCGATTCGTCGGCGCGGGCGCGGGTCGAAGGAGCGATCACTGGGCTGGCGTGGCGGCGCGAAACGGTCGCGGCGTGGGTGCGGTTGCTGGCGCGGATCGGCGGGGCGGCGGATGGCGATTTCGTCGACTGGCTGGCGATCGAGCGGGTCGAGGGGCGCGAATATGATGTTGCGATCCATCGACGCTGGCTGGATCCGACGCGACCCCTCGCGCAGGCGGTGCTTAGCCCGGCGCATGGCGTGCTGGTGACGTCGGCGACGCTGCGCGGGTCGGGGGGTTGGGCGCAGGCCGAGGCGCGGACCGGGGCGCTGCACTTGCCGCGGGCAGCGGAGCGGTTCGAGGCGGAGAGCCCGTTTGATTATGGGCGGATGGCCCAAGTGCTGGTGGTCAATGATTTGCCGCGCGGGGATCTGGCGGCGCTCGCTGGGGCTTACGCGAGATTGATCGAGGCGGCGGGGGGCGGGACGCTGGGGCTGTTCACCGCGATCCAGCGACTGCGCGCAGTGCATGCGCGGATCTCCGATCGGCTGGCTCGGGCGGGCCTGCCGCTGCTGGCGCAGCACGTTGACCCAATCGACACGGGGACACTGGTCGATATCTTCCGGGATGATCCAAGGGCGTCGTTGCTTGGGACCGACGCATTGCGCGATGGAGTCGATGTGCCGGGCGAGTCGCTGCGGCTGGTGGTGATGGAGCGAGTGCCGTGGCCGCGCCCGACCGTGCTCCACGCGGCGCGGCGGCTGGCGGGCGGGGGGAGCGCGTATGACGACAGCATCGTTCGCGCGCGGTTGGCACAAGGATTCGGGCGGCTTATCCGGCGACAGGGCGACCAAGGGATGTTCGTAATCCTGTCTGCGGCAATGCCGAGCCGGTTGCTGAGCGCGTTTCCGCCCGAGGTTCAGGTGGCGCGGGTGCCGTTGGATGTCGCGATCGCGCGGGTGGCGCGTCGGCTGGGGTCAGGCGGAGAGGGCGGCGGCGAGGCGGTCGCGCAGGGCAATCAGGCGATCGAGGTCGAGTAAGGGGCCGCTGGGCAAAGCGCTTTCGATCGGGTGCGCGGGGACCGCGATCGCGGGGGTTTCGTCCTTGCCGGCGAGTAGTTTCTGCACCCCGCGAACGGTATAGCCGTCTTGGCCGAGGAGGCGGTGGATGCGGCGCGCTAAGGCGACGTCGGCGGCGCGATAGTAGCGGCGGTTGCCGGCGCGCTGGAGCGGGCGGAGCTCGGGGAACTTGCCCTCCCAGTAGCGCAGGATGTGTTGCGGAACACCGAGCTCGGCAGACAATTCGCCGATCGTCCGAAAGGCGTCCGGAGCCTTGTCGGAAGTTGCCACGCCCGCGACTACTTGACGATCTTGTCGCGCATCATGTGACTGGCGCGGAAGGTCATCACACGGCGCGGTGCGATCGGCACTTCGATCCCGGTCTTGGGATTGCGGCCGACGCGCTCGCCCTTGTCGCGCAGGATGAAGCTACCGAAGCCCGAAATCTTGACGTTCTGGCCTTCGGACAGAGCGTGACACATGTGGTAGAGGAGGCGTTCGCCCAAGCTCGCAGCCTCGGCGCGCGACACGCCGAGCTGGCGGTGGACGGTGTCAGCGAGGTCGGCGCGCGTCAGCGTTCCCGAGTAAAGCCCGCCATCGTGGGCCCGTGCAACACCCGCATCCGCCATAAAAAGTCCCTCGCCCGCGATTCAAGACCCGCGCCCCCGCGAAGCCTGGCGCTATGCATAGCTGAAATCACACCGTCGGGAAACCGACAAAAGCTGCAATATCGACTTATTTATCAATAGTGCAGCGCGACTTGATCAGTAGCGAAGTGCGGCGGCACCCCAGGTAAAGCCGCCACCCATCGCTTCGAGCACGACGAGATCGCCGCGTTTGATACGGCCATCCTTAACCGCGACGTCAAATGCCAGGGGCACCGAAGCGGCCGACGTGTTGGCGTGACGATCGACAGTGACGATGATTTTGTCGGGTGACAGGCCGAGTTTGCGCGCAGTGGCGTCGAGGATTCGGGCATTGGCCTGATGTGGGACAACCCAGTCGATGTCTGCGGGCATCAGACTGGCTGCTTCGAGAACTTCGCCGAGCACGGCGGCAAGGTTGGTGACGGCGTGGCGGAAGACTTCGCGGCCTTTCATGCGCAGCTTGCCGACGGTTTGAGTCGTCGAGGGGCCACCGTCGACATAGAGCAGATCGTTGTAGCGGCCGTCGGCATGGAGCTTGGTCGAGAGGATTCCGGCGGCGGGATTGTCGGAGGCTCGCAGGATCATGGCGCCGGCGCCGTCGCCGAACAGGACACAGGTGGCGCGGTCCTCCCAGTCGAGGATCCGGCTGAAGGTCTCGGCGCCAATGACGAGCGCGGTCTTCGCCCCGCCTCCACGGATCATCGAGTCGGCGACGGTCAGGGCATAGAGGAAGCCCGAGCAAACCGCAGCGACGTCGAACGCGATGCAATCGGGGATGCCGAGCGCGGTCTGGACTTTGGTGGCGGTGGCGGGGAAGGTCTGGTCGGGGGTTGCGGTGGCGAGGACGATGAGGTCGATCTCGCTCGCGTCGATGCCGGCATGTGCGAGGGCGGCGCGTGCCGCGTCGGTGGCAAGAGTGCCGGTGGTTTCGCCCTCGCCGGCGATGTAGCGGGCGCGGATGCCGGTGCGCTCGACGATCCATTCGTCAGAGGTGTCGACTTGCGCGGCGAGTTCGGCGTTATCGACGCGCCGCGCGGGAAGGGCCGAGCCGACCCCGGCGACGACGGAGCGGAGCGGCATCAGGCGGTATCGCCTTCGTCATGGACGGGTTTGGCGGCGCTTTCGCCTCCACCGATCTCGCCATTGAAGGCGTGGGCGCGGAATTCGTCGAGATCGTCGCCGATCTTGCGGGTGATGTCGTTGCGGACCATCGACGCGGCAACCTTGATCGCGTTGGTGACCCCCTTGGGGGTAGCCGAGCCGTGGCTCTTCACGACGAGGCCGTTGAGCCCGAGAAAGACCGCACCATTGTGGTTGTTGGGGTCGAGATGGACCTTGAGCATATGCAATGCGGGCTTCGACAGAGCGAAGCCGGCTTTCGAGCGGAGTGACGAGGTGAAGGCGCGGCGGAGCAGGTCGGTGACGAACCGCGCGGTGCCTTCGGCGGTCTTGAGCGCGATATTGCCCGAGAAGCCATCGGTGACGACGACGTCGACTTCGCCGCGCGACAGCTGATCGCCTTCGGTGAAGCCGTTGAAGCGCATAGGAAGATAGCTTGCCTCACGGAGCATTGCGGCGGCTTCCTTAAGCTCGCCGGTGCCCTTCAATTCCTCGGTGCCGATGTTGAGCAGCTTAACGCGCGGCTTGTCGATTTCGAGCACGGTGCGGGCGTAGGCGGCGCCCATCACGGCGAACTGGACGAGGTTCTGCGCATCGCACTCGGTATTGGCGCCGAGGTCGAGCATGACGAGGTCGTGGTCGCCGAGCGTTGGCAGCAAAGCGGCGAGCGCGGGGCGGTCGATCCCCGGCATGGTGCGCAGCGCGAGCTTGGCGATGGCCATCAGCGCGCCGGTATTGCCGGCCGACAGCGCGGCGTCGGCGTGGCCGTCTTTGACCGCGTTGATCGCCATGCCCATCGAGGTGGTGCGCGCACGACGGATCGCCTGGCTCGGCTTTTCGGTAGCGAGGATCGATTCGGTGGTGTGGTGGACGGTGACCGCGTCGGCGAGTGCCGGATGACGCGTGAGTTCGGGCGCAATCAGCGCTTCGTCGCCGAACAGGTGGAAGCGGAGCGCCCGGTCCTTGCGGCGCGCGGCGGCCGCGCCTGCGACGATCGCTGCATGGCCGATATCGCCCCCCATGGCGTCGATCGCGATGCGTGGGCCGTCGGTCATCGACTGCACCCCTTGTCCGCGATCAGGCCTCGGTCGAGACGATTTCGCGGCCGTTGTAGTGACCACAGGCGGCGCACATGTTGTGCGGGCGCTTCAGCTCGCCACAGTTTGAGCATTCCTGGAAGCTCGGCACGTCGAGCGCATGGTGGCTGCGACGCATATTGCGCTTGGAGGGCGAGGTTTTTCTTTTGGGGACGGCCATGCGGCACCTTGGCTACTATCAAAACAAAAAGGACCATCCTCGCCAAGCTCATCGGGAAATCCCGCGGCGGCGGCCGGATGGTCGCGAACGAGCGTGCCATATAGCGAAAAGGCGCGGCGACGCAAGCGAAGAGGGTCAGGCTTTCTCAAGCACCTCATCTGCGACAAAGGGATTCGTGAGCCGCTCTTGGCCGAAGGTCGACATCGGGCCGTGGCCGGGGATGAAACTGGTGTCGTTGCCCATCGGCCACAGCCGCTGCGTGATGGCGTCGAGCAGGTCCTGGTGATTGCCGCGCGGGAAATCGGTCCGGCCGATCGAGCCGGCGAACAGCACGTCGCCGACGATCGCGAGGCGCGATGCGGGGTGATGGAAGACGATGTGGCCGGGGGTGTGGCCGGGGCAGTGGCGGACGTCGAAGGTGAGCTCGCCGAGCGTCACCGTGTCGCCGTCGACCAGCCATCGGTCGGGCTCGAACGGTACTCCCGTCACGCCATAGCTGCGGCCGTCTTCGGCGAGACGGGCGATCCAGAAGCGGTCTTCTTCGTGCGGGCCCACGATCGTGACGCCGAGTTCGCGCGCGAAGATTCCGGCCGAGCCGCAATGGTCAATGTGGCCGTGGGTGACGAGGATTTTCTCGATCGTTACCCCAGCGCGCTCGACGGCGTCGCGCAACTTGGGAAGGTCGCCGCCGGGATCGACGAAGGCACCGCGCATTGTCTTTGTGCACCAGATCAAGCTGCAATTCTGCTGCAGCGGGGTGACAGGGAGGATGGCGGCGCGGAGCGGCTGGTCGGTCATGGTGGCGAATTAGGGAGCGGTCGCAAGCTTGTCGAGCGATGGTGGTACACTCCGCATCGAGGCGGCGACGGTTTCGGTGCGGCGGAGGGCTCGCAAGACATTGCCGCCGGCGAGCTTGGCGAGGTCGACATCGGACCAGCCGCGGCGGATCAGTTCGGCAAACAGCAGGGGGTAGGCGTCGACCCCGGTGAGGTTTTCGGGGGTGTCCTCGATCCCATCCAGATCGGCGCCGATTCCGACATTGTCGTGGCCGGCGACGGCGGCGATATGGTCGATATGGTCGGCGACGTCGGTGACGGTGACCGGCGGGGCGGGGTGAGCGGCGGCCCAGCTCTTGATCCCGGCGGCAACGGCTTTGCTGTCGTTGCGGATTATCGTCTTGAGGCGGCCTTCCTCGGCGGCCTTGGTCGATTCATATTGGAGGCGGACGGGGGAGAGGAAAAGTGGGACCCAGTTGGCCATGACCACGCCGCCGTTCGTGGAGAGGAGGCGCAGCACGTCGTCTGGGACGTTGCGGGGGTGGTCGTTGAGGGCACGGGCGGAGGAGTGGGAAAAGATGACAGGGGCGCGGCTCGCGGCGATTGCCTGGCGCATCACGTCGGGTGAAACGTGGCTCAAGTCAACGAGCATGCCGAGGCGATTCATCTCGCCGACGACGTGCAGGCCGAAGGGGGAGAGGCCGTGATACTTGACGTCGTCGGTGGCGCTGTCGGCCCATTCGGTGGTCTGGTTGTGGGTCAGCGTCATGTAGCGCGCCCCGAGGCGGTAGAATTGCCTGAGCGCGGCCATGCTGCCGCCGATCTGGCGCCCGCCCTCGATGCCGATGAGCGAGGCGACACGGCCGGCACGGTGGATGCGGACGACGTCGTCGGCGGTGTAGGCGCGTTCTAAGGTGGCGGGGTAGGCGGCGATCATGCGGTCGACGTTGTCGATCTGCTCGAGCGTGCGGCGGATGGCTTCGTCGCCGGTCAGCTTGCCATCGATGTAGACCGACCAGAACTGGCCGCCGACGTGCCCGGCGCGGAGCCGCGCCATGTCGGTCATCAGCGGGTGCTCGGGCCATGCAGCGGTTCCAGTCGCGAGGTTGGCGATGGCAGAGCCGTGGCTTTCGGCGAGCTGCTCGGCGATGTCGTTGTGGCCGTCGATCAGCGGGGTCGCTGCGAGGATGCGGTCGATGCGGGCGCGGGTCGCGGGGTCGATCGGGGCGGCGAGCACGTCGGACGAGGTGGCGACGAGCAACGCGGCGGCGAACACGGACTTGAGCATATTTACTCCCCTTGGGTCGCAGTGGGTTTACGAAGGCGGGGGCGGCGGGGCAATGCGCGGGAATGGGGGAGAATTACGTCCTGTTCGATGATGCACGGCCGGGCGCGGGGCCGGCGCGGCTTTATCGCGGTCCGGTGGGCGAGGTCGTCGCGTGGACGATCGAGGAGGTGCAGCCGGCGCTGGCGGCGCTGCGGGCGGCAGTGCGGGGAGGCGTGCACGCGGCAGGGTATCTTGCGTACGAGGCGGGGCAGGCACTCGATCCCAAGCTGATCATAGGAGCGCGGGTCGGAGCCGGGCCGCTGCTGTGGTTCGGGATGTTCGAGGGATATGAGCGGGTCGATGCGGCGCAGCTGGCGGACCCGGCCGGGGCGGTCGTGGGTTCGGTGCGGCCGCAGATCGAGCGCGAGGCCTATCTTGCGGCGGCGGGAATAGTTCGCGAGGCGCTGTTCGCGGGAGATTATTATCAGGCCAATCTGACCTTCGGGTGCGATGTCGCGGTCGGTGGATCGCCGCTGGCGCTGTTTGCCCGGCTGCGAAGCGGGTCGCGCGCGGGTTGGGGCGGGGTGCTTCGGCATCGGACGGGAGCATTGGTGTCGCTGTCACCCGAGCAGTTCTTCACGCTTCGCGGGGGCCAGCTCAATGCTCGGCCGATGAAGGGGACGGCTCGGCGGTCGCGCGATGCGGCGGAGGATCGCGCCCTGGGGGAGGAGCTGGCCACTAATCCCAAGCAGCGGGCGGAGAATTTGATGATCGTCGATTTGCTGCGCAATGATCTGGCGCGAGTGTCGCTGACGGGAACGGTGGGGGTGCCGCGGTTGTTCGCGGTCGAAAGCTATCCGACGGTGCATCAACTGGTGTCCGAGGTGACCGCGACATTGCGCGAGGGCCTCGATGCGATTGATGTGATCGAGATGATCTTTCCGTGCGGGTCGGTGACGGGGGCGCCCAAGATCGCTGCGATCGAGGCGCTTCGGCGGTTGGAGCCCGAGGCGCGCGGGGCCTATACCGGGTCGATGGGCTGGATCGAACCTCCCAGGGCTGACGGATCGCCAGGAGATGCGGCGTTCAACGTGATGATCCGGACACTCGAACTTAGCGATGATACGCCGGGAATTGCGCGCACGGGATTGGGATCGGGGCTTGTCGTCGATAGCGTGATGGAACAGGAATGGGCCGAGTGCTTGCTCAAGGGGGAATATTTGTCTGCTGCCCGGCCCGCGTTCGACCTGATCGAAACCATGCGCTTCGACCCTGATCAGGGAGTTTCCGAGCTCGATCGGCACCTCGACCGGCTGGAGATGGGGGCCGAGCGGTTCGAGTTTCGCTTCGACCGGCACGCCGCGCGCAACGAGCTTCAGGCGGCGACCTTCGGGCGCAAGGACCCGGCGATGGTCCGGCTGTTGCTGTCGCCGAGCGGGGCGATGGCGATCCAGGTCAAGCGGATGGAGCGGGCAGACCTGTCGCCGGTGACGGTGTCGATCGCGCCGATGCCGGTGGCAAGCGACGACGTGCGTCGGCGGTACAAGACGACCGACCGGCGCTTTTATGACGAGCCGCGGAGAGTCAATGGTTCGTTCGAGACGATCTTCGTCGATCTCGACGGGCGGCTGAGCGAGGGGAGTTTCACCAATATCTTCGTCGAGCGTGACGGGCGGCTGCTGACGCCGCCGGCGGCGCGGGGGCTGATCCCGGGGATCTTGCGGGGCAAGCTGATCGACGAGGGGCGGGCGGTCGAGGCGGAGCTGACCGTGGATGATTTGCGCGAAGGGTTCTTTGTCGGAAATATCATTCGCGGGCTGATGCGGGCGCGGTTGGTCTAGGCGGCGATCGGGAAGCGGAGGAGGCGGCCGGCGGCCGGGATGAGCGCCGAGGCGCCCGGGCCGACTTTCTTGATGATCTCAGGATGATGCGCGTCGAGCCCGCCGGTCAGCGCGCCATAGGCCGGGAGGATGAGCTTGGTCGCGCTTGCGACATAGCAGCGGCGGGCGACGGTGCGCCCTTTCAAGTGGAGGCGGAGCTTGGGGTGGAAGTGGCCCGAGATTTCGGGGGTGGGGTCGTTGGCGACGGCTTCATGGCGCAGCGCGATCCCGGCGACGGTGAGTTCCTCATCGATGCGGCCGCCGCAATGATCGACGAAGCCGGCGTCGTGGTTGCCGGTGATCCACACCCACTCGAGCCGCGCGGTGAGGCTAGTGAGCAGCGCGCGGGCATCGTCGGGGAGGCGGTCGCAGCCGAAGCGGTCGTGGAAGCTGTCGCCGAGGCAATAGAGCGTGGTCGCTCCGCTGCGCTCGACGTCGCGGGCGAGCATGGTGAGGGTGGCTAACGAGTCGTAGGGGGGCAGGAGTTGGCCGAGGCGGGCGAACCAGCTGGCCTTTTCGAGGTGGAGGTCGGCAACGAGCAGCGCGTTCTGCGACGGCCAGAACAGCGCGCCGTCGGGGCTGGCGAGGAAGTCGTGACCGGCGAACGAAGCGGGAACCATGCTTCATCTCTACATTGCTTCGGCGGCCTGCGAACAGCCTGTGACAAAAAGATATTATCCGTGGTCCTCGAGGCTCAGGACGTGGTCGCGCAGGGCTCGGGCGTCGTGGAGGGCGTTGTGGGGGACGGCGCTGGCGCCGGCCGTGCTGAAGCCGGGGAGGGCGTAAAAGCGGAAGCGGAGCGGCGGGGTGCGGACGATCTCGCCGGGGCCGGTGAGCAAGAGCATGCAGATCTGGGCGATGTCCTCGGGCCAGTCGGCGATGATTTCGATGTCGCGGTCGTTGGCAAGGAAGGTCGCGAGCGCGTGGGCGGCGGTGTCACGGTCGAGCGGGGACGCGCGGTGCATGTCGGGGACGGTGTTCATGTAGGGCATGACGTTGCGCTCGACCCACGGGTGGATCTCGGCCGGAGCGGGGAGGGTGAAATAGAGCTCTTCGTCGCCATGCTCGGCGACCAGCGCGAGGCTGAGGAGGGTGCCGCCGAAGCCGTTATATTCGGTGTCGAGGAAATAGCGCATTTTAGCGGGGTGCCAACCGGTTGGGGCAGATGTCGGTCGGGAGTGCGCGGTTATGGGCGCATCGATCGAGCAACAGGCGTTCGTCGCGGGCGCGGTGTTCGTCGGCTTCGCGAAGTTCGCGGCCGCGCTTCTGGTCGGCGCGTTTCTGGCTGGGGAGGGCGGCGTCGATGCCCTTGCCGACGATCTTGACCGGGACCGAGACGACATCGACCGCGGCCTTGGCGACGGTGCCGACGATGCATCCGCCGAGGATGGGGGCGAGAATCAGGACAGGCAGGAACGCGCGGTGCATCGCGACGTCCTGCCCGTTCTCAATCGCTTCGTCGATGGCGGATCAGTCCACGCGCATCGCTTCGGCGGCGAGCGCCTCGGCTTCGATCAGCAGCGTATCGTCGGCGGTCGAGCCCGATGGCATCGCCTCGCGGCCGATGACGACCATCAGCGGGACGGCAAGCGGGGTGACGCGCGTTGCGCGGACGTGGATCATCTGGTCGGCGGCGCGCTCGACGAGGCGGGCGAGGCGGCCGAGCTCGGTCATCCGCGCGCGCGCGTCGTCCCACGCGGCGGTGAGCAGGAGGTGCTCGGGCTCGTAGCGACGCAGCACGTCGTAGATGAGGTCGGTCGAGAAGCTGACCTGCCGCCCGGTCTTGCGCTTGCCGGGATGCTGGCGCTCGACGAGCCCGCCGATGACCGCGACCTCGCGGAAGGCGCGTTTGAGCAGGTTCGACTGCTCGACCCACTCGACGAATTCATGTTCGAGAATGTCGGGGGAGAGCAGGGGCGCGGGGTCGATGACTTCCTCGAGCCCGTAGCAGGCGAGCGCATAGTCGTTGGCGACGAAGCCAAGCGGTTTGAGCCCTGCGCTTTCCATGCGGCGGGTGATTAGCATGCCAAGCGACTGGTGCGCGTTCCAGCCTTCGAAGCTGTAGATGACGAGGAAGTGGCGGCCTTCGTGCGGAAAGGTTTCGACGAGCAGTTGATCGGGCTCGGGGAGGATCGAGCGCTTACCCTGGACTTCGAGCCATTCGCGGACGTCGGCGGGGAAGCGCTGCCAGTCGTCGGGACTCGCGAGGAATTTGCGGACCCGCTCGGCGAGGTGGGTCGACATCGACATGCGCTGCCCGCCGTAGGTGACGAGTCGCGCCGATTTGGACGAGGCGTGGACGATGATGTCGCTGTCCTTGAGCCGCTCGACCTCGAGGCTCAATCCGGCGAAGAAAATATGATCGCCGACCGATAGCGTCGAAGCAAACCCTTCCTCGACCTTGCCGAGCATTCGGCCGTTCTTGAAGCGCACATCCATCATCGGATTGTCGACGATTATTCCGGCGTTGAGGCGGTGCTGGACCGCGACGGCGGGGGCGGTGATTCGCCAGCGGCCGGGGCCGTCGGCGGTCAGGCGGCGGTATTTGTCATAGGCTTTGAGCGCGTAGCCGCCGGTGGCGATGTAGGCGAGGACTCGGGCGACGACTTCGTGGGTGAGGCCGGCGTAGGGGGCGGCGGAATTGATTTCGGCGAGGAGTTCGGTCTCGCTGAACGGGCCGGCGCAGGCGATCGCGAGAATGTGCTGGGCGAGGGTGTCGAGGGTGCCCGGACGGAAGATGTCGGGGTCGAGCTCATGGTCGTCGATCGCGTCCAATGCGGCGCGGGCCTCGAGATATTCGAAGCGGTTGCCGGGAACGATTATGCCTTTGGAGGGCTCGTCGAGGCGGTGATTGGCGCGGCCGAACCGCTGGAGCAGGCGCGACGAACCCTTGGGAGCGCCCATCTGGACGACGAGGTCGACATTGCCCCAGTCGATCCCGAGGTCGAGGCTGGCGGTGGCGACGAGCGCGCGCAGCCGGCCGTCGCCCATCGCGGCCTCGACCTTGCGGCGGGCTTCGAGCGAAAGGCTGCCGTGGTGGATGCCGATGGGCAACTGGTCGTCGTTGACCCGCCACAGGTCCTGGAAGATCAACTCGGCGAGGCTGCGGGTATTGCAGAAGACGAGGGTCGTCTTGTGCTCGGTGATCAGTGCCATGACCTGTTTGGCGGCGTAGCGGCCCGAGTGGCCCGACCAGGGGACGCGGCCGTCGGGGATGAGGATCGACAGGTCGGGCTCGGCGCCGGGGTCGCCATGCACGAGGCGGACAAGTTCGGCGTCGGCGTCGGGGGCGAGCCAGCCCTGATAGGCTTCGGGATCGGCGATGGTGGCGGACAGGCCGACGCGGCGCATTTCGGGGGCGAGGTGCTGGAGGCGGGCGAGGGACAGCGAAAGCAGGTCGCCGCGCTTTTCCCGCGCGAAGGCGTGGATTTCGTCGATGACGACGGTCTGGAGGCCCGCGAAGATCTGGTCGCTGTCGGGGTAGCTCAACAGCAGGCTGAGGCTTTCGGGGGTGGTCAGGAGGATGTGCGGCGGGCGCGCGCGCTGGCGGGCCTTGCGGTCGGAGGGGGTATCGCCGCTGCGCGTCTCGACGCGGATGTCGAGGTTCATTTCCTCGATCGGGGCGAGCAAGTTGCGCTGGACGTCGACCGCTAAAGCTTTCAGCGGCGAGATATAAAGCGTGTGCAACCCCTCGCGCGGGCGTTCGATCAGGTCGGCGAGCGTGGGGAGGAAGCCGGCGAGCGTCTTGCCCGCGCCGGTCGCGGCAACGAGCAGGACGTGCGCGCCCTGAGCCGCCGCGTCGAGCATGTCGAGCTGGTGCCGGCGCGGCGCCCAGCCGCGGCTGGCGAACCAGTTAGTGATGACTTCGGGAAGAAGACTATGCGGAAGCTTACTCAGGTTTAGCGTCCGTTCCATCGCGGTTGCGCGCGTCTTCCTCGGCGTAGAGTTCCTTGGTGGCGCGCTCAGAGGTTTCGACACTGGCTTCACCGGGGTTGCGCTTGCGTGATCGAACGACAGCGAAGATGAGCACGCCGAGGAGCGCGAGCGCCCCGATCACTTCGACCAAGAAGATGTTGAACCCGGCGATATCCATTGTAACTTCCTTCATTGGGGCGGAACCTGGTGCCCCTTACCGCCTTATAGCTATCAATGGGCCGCCTGGGTTCCTGGATCGAGCCTTTTCCCGAAGGCATCTTCGTCAAACCTGCCAATGCGTGGGTCGATCCCTCACAGCCCAAGGACAAGGCGCTGGTCACGCACGGCCACGCCGATCACGCGCGCGGCGGGCATGGCGCGGTGTGGGCCACCCCCGAGACACTGGCGATCATGGACCTTCGCTATGGCCAGCAGCAGGCTAATCCGGTGTCTTATGGCGAGAGTGTTCGCGTCGGCGAGGTCGATGTCAGCTTCGTGCCGGCGGGGCACGTGCTGGGGTCGGCGCAGATCGTGCTCGACTATGGCGGCGAGAAGGTCGTGGTTTCGGGAGACTATAAGCGCCGGCCGGACCCGACCTGCGCGCCGTTCGTGCCGGTGCCGTGCGATATCTTCATCACCGAGGCGACGTTCGGGCTGCCGGTGTTCCGCCATCCCGATACGGGTAGCGAGATCGATCGGTTGCTGCATCGACTGCACGCCGAGCCCGAGCGGTGCGTGTTGGTGGGAGCCTATGCGCTGGGCAAGGCGCAGCGGCTAATCGCGGAGCTGCGCGCGCGGGGGCATCGCGATCCGATCTATATTCATGGCGCGATGGAGCGATTGTGCAATCTGTATGAGGAGCTTGGGGTGCCGCTTGGCGAGTTGCGGCTGGCGACGGGGGTCAAGAAGGAGGAGCTGGTGGGGCGGATTATCATCTGCCCGCCGTCGGCGCTCAACGACCGCTGGTCACGGCGGCTGCCCGATCCGGTGACGGCGATGGCCTCGGGCTGGATGCGCGTGCGGCAGCGGGCGCGACAGAAGAATGTGGAACTGCCGCTGATCATTTCGGACCATGCCGATTGGGACGAGTTGACACAGACGTTGAGGGATGTGGCGCCGCGCGAGGTGTGGATCACCCACGGCCGCGAGGATGCGTTGAAGCACTGGTGCATGCTCCACCAGATCAAGGCGCGTGAGCTGAATTTGGTGGGATACGAAGACGAGGACGACTGAGCGATGAGCGGCGATCAGCGCCGTCGGGGCACCGCGAATGTTCACTAAAGTGAGGCGGAACGACGTTGGAGTGCGAGCTTGGTTACCAGATCGCCTGCTGTGCGCAAAATCTTTATTGGTCGCAAGCCGACCTTCGTTAATGCGCGGCCTCGACGGGTTCGATGCCTGACGCCGCGAGCTGGGCGTTGATCGTTACCATGAGGCGGTCCAACCCGGCCTGGTTGTTCGATTCCGCTCGCGCTACCAACACGTCTTGGGTGTTCGAGGCGCGCAGGAGCCACCAGCCGTCGGGGGTTTGGACGCGAACGCCGTCGGTGGCGTCGACTGTCGCGCTGGTGGCGGCGAGGCGGGCGGCGACTTCCTTGACCGCGGCGAACTTGCGGGTTTCGTCGACCTGGAAGCGTAGTTCGGGGGTGGCGACCGACTGCGGCATTTCGCTGCGCAGCTGGGTGACCGACTTGCCGAGGCTGGTCGCGGCGCGGATCAGGCGGACCGCGGCGTAGAGCGCGTCGTCGAAGCCGTACCACTCATGTTTGAAGAAGATGTGGCCCGACATCTCGCCGGCGAGAGGCGCGCCGGTTTCCTTCATCTTCGACTTGATCAGGCTGTGCCCGGTCTTCCACATCAAGGGCTTGCCGCCGAGTTCGGCGATGCGGTCGAAGAGGGTCTGTGATGCCTTGACGTCGGCGATGATGGTCGAGCCGGGGAGGGCTTCGAGCACCGGGGCGGCGAGGATCATCAGCAGCTGGTCGCCCCAGATCACGCGGCCCTCGCCATCGACCGCGCCGATCCGGTCGGCGTCACCGTCGAAGGCGATGCCGAAGTCCAGGCGCTTGTCGGCGACAAGGGCCTTCAGGTCAGCGAGGTTGGCTTCGACCGTGGGGTCGGGGTGGTGGTGGGGGAAGGTGCCGTCGACCTCGGTGTAGAGCAGATGATGCTCGCCGGGGAGTTTCCTGACGAGCTTCTCGAGTACCGGACCGCCGGCACCGCTGCCCGCGTCCCAGCCGATGCGATAGGCGCCACCGTCGAAGCCCTCGACGAGGCGATCGACATAGGCGTCCTCGATGTCGGTGTCGCTGACCGAGCCCGCGCCCTCGACCCAGTCGGCGGTCTTGGCGCGGCGGCCGAGCGCCTGGATTTCTTCGCCGAATACGGAACGACCGTTAAGCAGCATCTTGAAGCCGTTGTAATCGGACGGATTGTGGCTGCCGGTGACCTGGATCCCGCCCTGGACGGGGAGCGTGGCGGCGGCGAAGTAGAGCATCGGGCTGGGCCCCATGCCGATGCGGACGACGTCGAGGCCCGAGGCGGTCAGCCCCTCGACCAGCGCGGTTTCGAGCTCGAGCGAGTGAGTGCGACCGTCGCGGCTGACGGCGATGGTCTTGGCGCCTTCGGACACGGCGAGCGCGCCGTAACTGCGGCCGAGCGCCCGGGCGTCGGCGGGATATAGTGTCTTTCCGACGATCCCGCGAATGTCATATTCGCGAAGAACCGACGCGTGGAACTCGTGACTCATGCTTATCCTTTGAAAGTCAGCCCGCGGCGGCGATCGGCTCGGGCTGTTGGTCAGACGCTTGATTGGACGGCGGAATCAACAAACCCGCGATCATTTCGCGAAGTTCCTGCCGCGCGGCAATATGGCCCATTCCGACCTCGCCCAATTGGTTGAGGTCGAGCAGGGTGAGGCCCTTGGGAAATAGCTCGCGGTAGATGACGCGCTCGCCCAGGCCGGGGATGACGCGGAAGCCGACACGGCGCGCAAGCTCATCCATCGCCGCGCCGACGCGCGCGAGGTTGTGCGACTGGATGTGCTGGAGGCGGTTGCGAAGGACGACCCAATCGACCGACTTGCCAGTCGCCTTCGCGCGCTGGGTGCGGCTGTTCCAAATGAGCTCGGCATAGAAGCTGGGCTTGGTGATCTTGAACGTGTCGGGGTGGACCTGGCCGATCAGGTCGAGGTCGACGAAGCTGTCGTTCATCGGCGTGACGAGCGTGTCGGCGCGCAGGATGGCGGCGTGGGCGACCGGGTCGTCGCGGCCGGGCGTGTCGATGACGAGCACGTCGCAGTTCGCCGAGAGGCGGTCGATCGCGGCGGCGAGACCGTCTTCGGTCTGGTCCTCAAGCACTTCATAGGTCGTCTTGGGGAGCTGTTCCTCGGTGCGGCGCATGGTGGCGTCGCGGTTCTCGAGATAGCGGGTGGTGGTCCGCTGGCGGCTGTCGAGGTCGAGCACGCCGACGCGGTGGCCCGAGGCGGCAAGCGCGATCGCGGTGTGGACCGCGGTCGTGGACTTGCCGGTGCCGCCCTTTTCATTGGCGAAAACGATGAAATGCGGTTGGCTCATTGCCGCGTCGGCCCCCTCTGACTAAACCTGCCTCCATCCTACCGGAGGGGGTGAATCCTTGCAAATCATCCGTGACTTAGCGGGGTTAAGGCCGGCGCTGCGCTCGATTGGCGCTGGCGGCGAGCGGATTGCGCTCGTCCCGACGATGGGCGCGCTCCATGCCGGGCACATGGCGCTGATTACCGCAGCGAAGCGAAATGCGACGCGCGTGGTGGCGACAATCTTCGTTAATCCGCTGCAGTTCGGCGCGGGCGAGGATCTCGATCGCTATCCGCGGCGCGAAGCCGAGGATGCGGCGATGCTCGAGGCCGGGGGTTGCGACCTCGTCTGGCTGCCGACCGCCGCGCAGCTTTATCCGCTAGGATTTGCGACCAGTATCAGCGTGTCCGGGATCAGTGAACTGTGGGACGGCGCGGCGCGACCGGGGCATTTCGACGGGGTTGCGACGGTAGTGGCGAAGCTGCTGATCGCGGTGATGCCCGATGTCGCGCTGTTCGGGGAGAAGGATTATCAGCAGCTCGCGGTGATCCGCCGGCTGGTCGTCGATCTCGGGCTGGCGATCGAGGTCGTCGGGGTACCTATCGTGCGCGATGCCGACGGGCTCGCGCTGTCCTCGCGCAACGCCTACCTCGCGCCCGACCAGCGGCGGCGGGCGGTGGCGATGCCGCAATCGCTGATTGCCGCACGTGACGCGATCCGATCGGGCGGAGTGGTCGATGAGCTTCTCGGTCAGGCGCGCGCGACGCTCGAGGCGGCCGGATTTTCCGCGATCGACTATTTTGCGTTGGTCGATGCGGCGACGCTGGAACCGATCAATACCCTCGACCGTCCCGCGCGGCTGGCGGCGGCGGCGAAGATGGGCGCGACTCGGCTGATCGACAATCTGGCGGTGTGATTGCGTCGTATCGGGCAGGGTGCTTTGCGCGTTAACCATTTGCTAGCGATTGCGGGACGAAGCTGCGGTCATCAGAACAGGGGTTCGACCGATGAATGCGATGTCACAGAAGAGCGCAGACTTTCTCCTCCGCAGCCGGGTCGCCGATGCCGAGCATGGCGATGTTGAGGCGCTATTCGAGCTGGGGGTGACTTACTCGACGGGGCGCGGCGGGATCTCGGTCGACCTGATCGAGGCGCACAAGTGGTTCAATCTCGGTGCGCTATCCGGCGATACGCGGTCGCAGCAGTGCCGGGCAGAGATCAGCCACGAGATGACCGCGCGCGAGATCGCCGAAGCGCAGCGCCAGGCGCGCTCGTGGCTGGGTGCGACGGGGCATCAGAGCCGGGCGGCCTGAACCCCTGACGACACTTATCTGACGACCACACTCACCGCGCGGCGGTTCTGGGCCCAGGCGGTTTCGTCGGAGCCGACCGCGACTGGCTTTTCCTTGCCCCAGCTGGTGACCAGCAGACGCGCCGAGGGGACACCCTGAGCGACGAGGAAATCTTTGGCGGTGTTCGCTCGCCGCTCACCCAAAGCCATATTATATTCGCGGGTGCCGCGCTCGTCGGCGTGGCCCTCGATAGAGGCGCGGGCCGAAGGGTTGGCCATCATCCATTTCGCCTGCGCGGTGAGGATCGTGCGCGACGACACGTCGATGTCGGACTTGTCGGTGGCGAAGTGGATCGTGTCGGTCCCGGCCTTGGCGACGAGGTCGGCCTGCGAGCCGGGGAGCTCGACCAGCCCGACATCGTCTTCATTGGTCGCCTTGGGCGGTGCCTGGGTAGCGAGCGGGGGGGTGGTGGTCAGCGGAGCCTGCTTGCGGGCGCAGGCGCCGGTCGCGAGCAGGGCACCGACGAGAGCGAGGTTGACGGTCTTGCGCATGGAAAATTCTCCTTGTGAGGCTTAACGCTGGAGCGGCGACCAGCTGGGGTCGCTGCCATCCTGGGGGGTGGGGAGGCGGCGCGGGTCACCGCCGTTGATGTCGACCGCGTAGAGGCTGGTCTGGCCTAAGCTGCCCTGGCGGATGCGGTTGAACATTACGAACCGGCCATTGGGCGCCCAGCTCGGCTCCTCGTCCTGCCACGCGTCGGTGAGGATTTTCTCGCCCCCGCCCGATGGCGACATGACGCCGATGCGGAAGTTTCCGGCGATCTTGGTGAAGGCTATGTGGTCGCCTCTCGGGCTCCACACCGGAGAGGCGTAGCGACCACCGCCGAAGCTGATGCGCTTCTGGCCAGTGCCATCGGCGTTCATGAGATAGAGTTGTTGCGTCCCGCCGCGGTCGCTTTCGAAGACTATGCGGCTGCCGTCGGGGCTGTAGCTGGGCGAGGTATCCGCGCCGACGCTGTCAGTCAGTCGGCGCGGGGTGCCGCCGGCTACGGGCACGACGTAAATGCCGGTGCGGCCATTCTTGGCCATCGAGAAGACGACGTTACGGCCGTCGGGCGAAAAGCGTGGGGCGAAGGTCAGGACGAGCCCGGGGACAAGGCTTCGCTTCGTTCCGCTGGCGACATCCATGATCATCACGCGCGGGCGGCGCCCCATGGTGGTCATGTAGACCAGTCTGTCCCCGGTGGGGGAGAAGCGCGGGGTGGTGACCGTGGCGTCGCCCAGCGTCAGGTAGCGATGGTCGGAGCCGTCGGAATCCATGATCGCGAGGCGTTTGGTGCGGTTGTTCTTGGGCCCGGTCTCGGCGACGTAGACGATGCGGGTGTCGAGGAAGCCGGTTTCGCCCGAGAGGCGCGAATAGACGATATCGGCGCATTTGTGCGCGGCGCGGCGCCAGTCGGAGGCGTCGACGGTGAAGCCCTGATGGGCAAGTTCGCGCGAGGCGCTGACGTCGTGGATGTAGAGGCGAGAGTGATGCGGTCGGCGCCGTTGGGCTCGACATAGCCCGCAACGAGTTGCGCCGCGCCGGCCGAGCGCCAGGTAGCGTAGGCGGGGGCGCTGGCGGCGTCCTGCGAATAGCTG